>JAUVNV010000173.1 GCA_030599515.1 Acidimicrobiia bacterium | reverse complement strand
CCCGGGCGACGCGCAGCTCGAGAAGCGGATCCGGCGGTTCATCCGTTGGAACGCCGCCGTGATGGTCATCCGCGCCAATCGAGCCGTCCCGGGCATCGGGGGCCACTTGTCGACATTCGCGTCGTCGGCGACGCTCTATGAGGTCGGCTACAACCACTTCTTCCATGGCAAGGCCGATGGGACGCCGGGCGATCACGTCTATTTTCAGGGTCACGCTGCCCCCGGCGTCTATGCCCGGGCATTCCTCGAGCGCCGTCTCGACGAAGCGGACCTCGACGGGTTCCGTCGGGAGATCGACGGTCCGGGTCTCTCGAGCTACCCACATCCTCGCCTCATGTCCGAGTTTTGGGAGTACCCCACCGTCTCGATGGGGCTGGGCCCGATCAACTCGATCTACCACGCCCAGTTCCTGAAGTACCTCCAGAACCGGGGACTCGATGACACGAACGGATCCCGGGTGTGGTCCTTCCTCGGCGACGGGGAGACCGACGAACCCGAGACGCTCGGATCGATCTCCCTCGCCGGCCGCGAAAAGCTCGACAACCTGACGTGGGTCATCAACTGCAACCTGCAGCGACTCGACGGCCCGGTGCGCGGCAATGGGAAGATCATCCAGGAACTCGAAGCGATGTTCAGAGGCGCCGGATGGAGTGTGCTCAAAGTCATCTGGGGTTCGGGATGGGACCCACTTCTGGCGCGAGACGTCGATGGCGTTCTCATCGACAAGATGAACACCACGGTCGACGGTGAGTACCAGCGGTACAAGACCGAGTCCGGTGCCTACGTGCGCGAGCATTTCTTCGGACCGGATCCGCGGCTCGGTGACCTCGTCCGGGACATGACCGACGACGACCTTTGGAGTCTCCGGCGCGGCGGTCTCGACTACCGGAAGATCTACTCGGCCTACAAGGCCGCTACCGAGATGGAGGGTGCTCCAACCGTCATCCTCGCCAAGACCATCAAGGGATGGACGCTCGGCCCGGACGTTGCAGGCAAGAACGCGACTCACTCGATCAAGAACCTCACGACGGATCAGCTGCGCGGTCTGCGGGATCTGCTCTCGCTGAACGATGAGATCCCGGACGAGGCCCTCGAACTCGATCACCCGCCCTACTACCGACCGCCGGTCGGTTCGCCGGAATACCGGTATCTGAGCGAACGACGCGAGGCGCTCAACGGCCCACTCCCGAGCCGCACCCTCGACATCCGCAGCCCGATCGAGATGCCGAGCCACGATGCCTTCGCCGAGTTCGACGCCGGATCGGGTGACGCCGAGGTGTCAACTACTGGTGCGTTCACTCGCCTTCTACGAAGCCTGGCCCGTGATGACCGCTTCGGGCGTCGCGTCGTGCCGATAATCCCCGACGAGGGGCGCACCTTCGGAATGGATGCGCTTTTCAAGGAGCTCCGGATCTACGCCTCGCAAGGCCAGCTCTATGAGCCGGTCGATCACAAGCTCATTCTCTCCTACAAGGAATCACAGGACGGCCAGATCCTCGAACAAGGCATCACCGAAGCCGGAGCAACGGCGAGCTGGATCGCCGCTGCGACCTCGTACGCGACACGGGGCGTTCCGATGGTGCCGTTCTACACCTACTACTCGATGTTCGGATTCCAGCGTGTCGGTGACTTGCTCTGGGCTGCATCCGACTCGCGTGCGCGGGGCTTCCTGCTCGGAGCAACCTCCGGGCGCACCACGCTGGTCGGCGAAGGACTCCAGCATCAAGACGGGCACAGCCACGTGCTCGCGTCCGTCATCCCCGTATGCGAGGCGTACGACACGGCGTTTGCATACGAGATGGCCACCGTCATCGAACACGGCCTGAAACGCATGTACGTCGACAACGAGGACGTCTTCTACTACCTCACGCTCTACAACGAGAGCTATGTCCAACCCCCGAAGCCACCCGGCTCGGATCAAGGGATCATCGACGGACTCTACAAGTGGGCGACTGCGCCGTCGGGAACGAAATTGCGGGCGACGATCCTGTTCTCCGGACCGTCACACTCGGCCGCACGCGAGGCACAGGCGATCCTCGCCGAGCAATACAGTGTGGGCGCCGAGCTGTGGAGCGCGACGTCCTACAAGCGGCTGCGCGAAGAGGCGCTGTCGGTTGAGCGGTGGAACAGCCTCCACCCCGGCGAGGGTCCCCGGGTTCCGTTCGTGACCCGGCAGCTCGAAGGAACACTCGGCCCGGTGATCGCCGTATCCGACTACATGCGGATCGTCCCGGATCAGATCGCGCGCTGGATTCCCCGCTCGTACACATCCCTCGGAACCGATGGCTACGGACGCAGCGACACCCGGGAGGCCCTCCGAAACTTCTTCGAGACCGATGCCGACCACGTCGTCGTTGCAACGCTATCGGCCCTGGCACACGACCAACGAATCGATCCCAACGTCGTACGCGAGGCGATTGAACGAACCGGCATCGACATCGAGCTTGGCGATCCGTGGACCCGCTGAGTCGGACTGCGCTGTGTCGGCCACGAGCACACAGTGGCGTACTAGCAGGGCTCCCACTCGAAACGAGCGGGGTCTGCTCACAGCTCTCAGTAGGTCGAAACACGAACACTTGGTTTCGCTGCTTCGCGCCCTTCTGGTCACCTGCGAAGACAGAGAGGACGCTCAGGACCGTGACCAAACCAGCATTGACGAAGCCAAGCCATACCACCAAGGAGACCCGATATGGAGACATGGGAAGCCATCACGTCCCGCCGCAATGTCCGCACCTACACCGACCAACCGATCACTGACGAGAATCTGGACCGCATCTTGGAATCGGCTCGACGAACGCCCTCGTCGATGAACCAACAGGCGTGGGAATTTGTCGTATGCACTGATCGGGACCAATTGGTGGAACTGTCCAAGGTGTGGCGCGGTGCAGGGCACGTGGCGGGGTCGGCGGCGACGATCGCCATGGTGGCGCCCCTCTCGAACGACGAGTCGGCGCGCGAATCGATCCAATACGATCTGGGCCAGGCAACCATGAGCATCATGATCGCGGCGGCCGATCTTGGCATCGGCTCCGCCCACGCCGCCGTGATCGATCAGGATCTGGCGAGAAGCATCCTCGGCTTTCCCGAAGACAGATTCTGTGCCTGGATGATCGCTCTCGGTCACCCATCCGATCGTCCCCTGAAGCCGATCAAGCGACCTACACGGCGGGCATTCGACGACGTCGTTCACCGCGGAGGTTGGTAGCGACGGCGGTGCGGATACCGGGGTGACGCCGGTGTCAGGACGACAAGGGGAAGCGATCACGATGTCAACACACTCGTATGACATTCCTCGCGGCGTAGCAATCCCTGCACTGGGACTCGGCGTGTTTCGCAGTCCGCCCAGACCGATTACCCAGAACGCTGTCTTGACGGCCCTGGAGTCGGGGTACCGGCACATCGACACTGCGTCGGCATACGGCAGCGAAGCCGACGTCGGCGAGGCTGGCCGACGCCCTGACCGGCGACGAACAACCCTCGCGGACCAAAGTCGCGTGCGATAGACCCGTGATCGAGCGGCAAGGACCACACCGACGGCGTTTTGAGAGAGACCTAGAAATCCTTGATACGTACGGGATTCCGGCAAGCTCCCTCGGCTAGAATCGACCGGCGACACCCGGTTTGAGAAACCGATCCGGGCACCGTCTGTGACCGGGGGAAACGCGGGGAAACGCTGGGAAACCCGTGCCAGGGCTGGTATTCGGGTGCTCGTCGTTTCGCGTTCTGACCCGTCGTTTCTCGTTGTCTCGCACGAGAGTCGTGCCGAGGAAACAGACCTCATCCAGCATCGGCGACTAAGTTTCGGGTTCGTTTGCGAGCCTGGTCAGTCGCCACCGGGCGCAATGCAATCCCACGCCTCATTTTTCATTGTCTCGCGCGATAAGTGCGCGATAGGAACGGGTCCGCGTCCGACAACGGCGACCCGTTCCGTGTTCGTTCGCGAGCCTGGCGAATGACGGCGGGAGGACTGTGCCGCTTGTGGCGGCATCGAGGCCATTCCCGGATGGCCGCGGGTCCGGCGTCTTGGTCACGTGAAGTGTTGCCGGGCTGACGGGCGATCTGTTGCCATGTCGTCACCCGACCGGGGATGAAGCATGACGAAATGAGTTGGCTTCAACCGTTGGCATCCCGAGGCACCGCTTGACATGGACACCGGCAGCTTGCTGGCATGTTGAACACCGTCGACCGATTGCCGTAGCTGGCTCCGTGAGTGGGATCATCCCGGTTCATCGCAGGCCGGAGCGGGGAGAGTTCGGATTTCTGCGTCACGAGATCTTCGGTTGGCTGGTCTCGACTCGGTACGAACCAGAGTGATGCTCGACCACTATTCATCATGGATGAAACAAGTGTTCCATTTGTGAGCCGTATCGAGATACCATGTCGACATGGATTTCGTACGACCTATCGAGGCTGTCATCCCTGGTGTGCAAGGCCGTGTGCTTTCCGTGCTGGCTGAAACCACCGCTGAGCTGAACATGCGAACCATCGCGCGCCTTTCCGGCGTGAGCCTCGCTCAGGCCTCTCGTGTGCTGCCGGCGTTGGTCGAGTTGGGGCTCGTCGAACGCAGAGAGGCACCTCCCTCGTCACTGTTCCGGTTTGTTCCCGAACACGTTGCCGCCGGTCCACTGGTCGCGCTCGCGCGAGTGCGCGATCGCATGATCGAGGAGACGGGTCGCGTTGCCGCTGTGCTACCAGTGACGCCCGTTTCGGTGATCATCTTCGGTTCCTTTGTCCGGGGAGCGGCGGACACGGAGAGCGACATCGACACCGTGATCGTCCGTCCCGTGGGTGTCGACGAGTCCGATGAGGCATGGTCGGCGTCGGTGGAGCAGTGGCGATCTCAGATCCGTCGGGTCAGTGGGAACCCGGTTGAGGTTCTCGAGGTCGGATTCGAAGAGATCGGTACACGGTTGCGGAGCAGGCAGGCGGCGTGGCGAGACATTCGTCGCGAGGGAATCGTCGTCCACGGACAAGGGATCGACGAGCTCATGGACGGTCGTAATGCCTAGACAGGTGCGAACCCGGAACGTGAGTGCTTCCCAGGCGCGCAGCTATCTGGCGAAGGCAGAGGAGTACCTGGCTGCGTCCGAGAACGAACTCGAAGCCGAACGCGCTATCGCCGCGACGAGCCTGGCAATCCACGCAGCCATCAACGCCGCTGATGCTGTCTGCGGTGTTCGTCTCGGCAGACGGGCAGCGGGTCCGGACCATGATCGGGTATCTGACCTGCTGAAGGAAGCCGGCAAGGACGGCGCCGAACTCAACAAGGATCTCCGTCGGCTGCTACCGATGAAGACGAAGGCCGAGTACGACCCCGACGACATACCGCTCTCAGTCGCATCCAAAGCCGTTGGAAGCGCCCTGAAGTGTGTTGCCATCGCTCGACGCGTCGTGTCCTCCGCGACGAGATAGCAACGATCGATCGCCACAGTGAAACACTGCGTTGATCTTCGAGATGGGTCTTGATGTTTGGCGGACCCGGGTCCTCTGGCTCCAGCAGAGACGAAGCGAGTCTGATGTGGTGAGAGGGTTGGCACGTCCGGGCGGGTAGAAGGCGGTCAGAACAGTTCCAAGCGCCCGAAGAAGGCCGAATCGGCGAGCCACCCGGGGGAACACCGGCGCCCTCGGGAGGATTCGAGCCTCCGACACCCGGTTT
>JAUVNV010000010.1 GCA_030599515.1 Acidimicrobiia bacterium | reverse complement strand
GAGCCCGGGGATCCCGCAGGTCTACTACGCGGGACTGCTCGCCGCACCCAACGACATGGATCTCCTCGAGATGACCGGGGTCGGTCGCGACATCAACCGGCCCTATTACTCGCTTGCCGCCCTCGAGCGCGAATTGGAGCGACCGTGCGTCGCGCGCCTGGTCGAGCTAGCCCGCTTCCGCAGCACACATCCCGCGTTCGCCGGCGAGTTCTCTCTCGGCCCTGGACCGGACCACATCCTCGAGATGACCTGGCGGAACGGCGTCCACCGAACCTCTGCCACGATCGACGTACGGGACATGAGCTACGAACTCACCACTACCGCTGGAGTCCGGCGTTGAATGCGCCGGCCGAATAGCCGCACGGAATCCACGCCAGACTCCTGGGCGTTCTTCTGCCGGTAGCATTTGCCCGTTCACCCACCGAAGAGGAGCACCCCGTGCCGTCTGAAGCCGACTACCGCCTGCCCCGTACCGTCGTCCCCAGCCACTACGAACTGGCGCTGACCCCGGATCTCGCCCGCGCGACGTTCGGCGGACACGTTGTGATCGACGTGGAAGTGCTCGAACCCGGTTCGGAGGTCGTTCTCACCCCCGCCGAGTTGACCCTTCACTCTTGCGTTCTCTCGAACGACGGCGGTCGACGGATCGAAGCCACCACCGAGACCGATGAGGATGCGGAGCGGACGACACTGTCTCTCGCGTCCACGCTCGACCCCGGTCCATGGAAGCTCGAGATCTCGTTCGACGGGATTCTCAACGACGATCTCCGCGGCTTCTACCGCTCCATCTACACGGACCCCGATGGGAACGAGAAGACGATCGCCACGACCCAGTTCGAAGCAACCGATGCTCGACGTGCCTTTCCCTGCTGGGATGAACCGGATCTGAAGGCGACCTTCGGTGTGACGCTGGTGGTCGATGACGGACTCACCACGATCTCGAACGGCGCCGAGATCGGCCGTGATCCGGCGGGTGATGGGAAGGTCGCCGTGCGCTTCGCCGACACGATGAAGATGTCAACCTATCTCGTCGCCTTCATCGTTGGTGAGTTCGATGTGACGGACGCCGTCGACGTCGACGGGATCCCGCTGCGAATCGTCTTCCCTCCCGGCAAGGGTCACCTCACGGACTTCGCCCTCGACGTGGCCGCCCACTCCCTTCGCTACTACGCCGACTACTACGACATCCCGTACCCCGGCGGGAAGATGGACAAGATCGCCATCCCGGACTTCGCGATGGGGGCAATGGAGAACCTCGGTGCCGTGACGTATCGCGAGACCGCATTGCTCGTCGACGTGCACAAGGCGACCCAGAACGAGATGATGCGCGTCGCCGAGGTCATCGCCCATGAGATCGCCCACATGTGGTTCGGCGATCTCGTCACGATGAAGTGGTGGAACGGCATCTGGCTCAACGAAGCGTTCGCCACGTTCGCCTCCATGAAGTGCATCGACGCGTACCGGCCCGACTGGAAGGTGTGGCTCACGTTCTCCGGGGACCGTGTCCATTCGATGGAAACCGATGCGATCTCGGCAACGCGGCCGATCGAGTTCCCCGTGGCGTCCCCCGAAGAAGCGAACGCCATGTTCGACTCGCTCACCTACGAGAAGGGTGCCTCGATACTCCGAATGCTCGAGCAGTACCTCGGTGAGGAGGCGTTCCGTCTCGGCGTGAGCAACTACCTGAGGGACAACGCCTACGGCAATACGGACGGTGAGGACCTCTGGTCCGCGCTCGAGAGAGCATCGGGCGAGCCGGTCATGGAGATCATGGACACATGGATCTTCCAGGGCGGGTTCCCGCGGCTCAAGGTTGAGGGAGAGCCGGGCGCGTACACGCTTACCCAGGAGCAGTTCCGCTACCTCGGTGACGGCGACCAGCGGTGGAAGCTGCCTGTGCTGCTCCGGTCGTCAGAAGGCGGCCGGAGGCTCCTCCTCTCTGATGCCAGCGCGACAATCGACGCCGGCGACGATCTCGTCGTCAACGCCGGTGGTGACGGCTTCTACCGGGTCGCATACTCGCCTGAGCTGCGGACCGGGATACGCAGCCGCCTCCCGTCGCTCACTGGCGAGGAGCGCTATGCCACGGTCTCCGACGCATGGGCAGACGTGCTCAAGGGTGGTGCCGACGCCGCCGACTACCTGACCCTCGTCGGCGAACTCGGCGGGGAGAGTGAAGTCGACGTGTGGCAGAGGATCCTCGGTGGTCTCGGCGAACTCGACCGCGTCGCGTCGCCCGATGTCCGCCCCGCCCTCCAGGAGTTCGTTCGCGATCTTGTCTCCGCGAAGGCCGACGAGATGGGCTGGACCCCGGCAGAGGTCGAAGACGACCGCAGCCGAAAACTCCGAGGAGTCCTCCTGGCGGCTCTCGGGAATCTGGGTGATGACCCCGTAACACAGCGACGGGCACGCCTCGTCCACGAGGAAGCCAGATCGGGTGAGGGCACCGTTGACGCCGAGGTCGCGGATGCGGCGCTCAGCATCGTGGCTGCGAACGGTGACATCGATGACTTCGAACGATTCCTCGCGATCTCCGGGGAGTCGGAGACCCCACAGGAAGTCGTGAAGTATCTTCGTGCGGCGGCCATGGTTCCCGGTCGGGCGGGGAGCGAGAAGCTCTTCCAGATGGTGCTCGATGGTGACATCCGGCGACAGGATTCCTTCTGGGTCATCGCCATCATGCTCGGCCACCGAGAGAACGGACCGCGGGTCTGGGAGCTGATCAAGGAGAACTGGGACGACCTCTTCGACCAGATACCGCCGACGACCGGCCGCCGGATCCTCGATCTGCTCCCGAACCGTTCGGAGCCGGAGACGGCGAAGGACATCGAGGCGTGGCTCGCCGACCACCCGATCAAGGGCGGAGAGAGGTACGCCGATCAGCAGATCGAGTTGATGAAGGTGAGGGTCGGTTTGCGCGAACGCGAGGCCACCCGCCTCCGTGACGCCCTGGCCTGACGGCAGCACCGCTGACTGTGTACTGAGAACACGGGCGGAGAGGTGCCCGGACCGGCCGCCAAGTACACTGCGAACCCTGGGCTCGCAGAGGCGCATAGGTGCCCTGCCAGCCCACAGTTCGGAGATTCCCGCCTATCCGCTGATCTTCTGAGTACTCAATACCGGAGCCATGGGCCCATGTGCGTGGGCAACCGTCGTCGCAGCCGCTGGCTCCCCCGGTAGGCTGGGGGACCGGGTCCGGATCGCGATCAGAGGAGCTGGGAGATGGTCGTCATCATCGATGGATCGCCGCTCACGATCGACGAGGTCGTGGCCGTCGCCTTCCGGAAGGCCACCGCCGAGATCGGACCCGACCTCGCCTCGCGAATGGCGCCCGCTCGCACCCTTGTCGAGCACATCATCGAGAACGACGAAGTGGCCTACGGCATCACCACCGGATTCGGGGCGCTCTCCTACACCCGCATCCCCGCCGATCAGGCAATAGAACTCCAATATGACCTCGTCCGCAGTCACGCATCCGGGGTCGGTGACCTCCTCAAGCGTCCGACGGTGCGGGCGATGCTGCTCCTTCGCTCCCGCACGCTCGCACAGGGCCACTCCGGGGTTCGTCCGGTCATCGTCGAGAGACTCATCGAACTCCTGAGAAGAGACTTGCTGCCTGCGATCCCCGACCGGGGGTCGGTCGGCGCATCCGGGGACCTCGCCCCGTTCGCTCATCTCGCTCTGCCGCTCATCGGCGAGGGGTTCTTCCTCGTCGAGGGCGAGCGGGTACCCGCCGGTGACGTGCTCGCGGCAGAGGGTCTCGACCCGATCCAGCTCGAGCCGAAGGAGGGACTGAGCCTGTTGAACGGGACCGAGGGCATGCTCGCCCAGGGGTGTCTCGCCGTTGGTCGCGCTCGCCAACTCGCCGACGCCGCCGACGCCGCATGCGCCCTCTCGGTCGAGGCACTCATGGGCTCGAGCCGACCGTTCGAAGCGCGCATCCACCAACTCCGTCCGCACCCGGGCCAGATCCGATCCGCCGCCGTGATCGAAGGCCTTCTGAGCGGTTCAGCGATTGGAGCGAGTCACAGGGACGACTTCTCTCACAGGGTGCAGGACGCCTACAGCCTCCGTTGCGCCCCGCAGGTCCACGGCTCCGTCCGCGACACCATCGAGCATGCAGCAACCGTCTTCGAACGGGAACTCGGCTCCGTCGTCGACAATCCGATCATCTTCGCCGACGACGGGGACGTGGTCTCCGCCGGCAACTTCCACGGTCAGCCCCTCGCGTTCGCGTTGGACTTCATGGCGATCGCTATCACGGAGCTCGGCTCGATCTCAGAGCGCAGGACCGACCGCATCCTCGATCCGGAGAGGTCGTACGGTCTCTCGCCGTTTCTTGCGAATCGCCCCGGTGTGGACTCCGGCTACATGCTGGCCCAATACACGGCGGCAGCGCTCGTTGCCGAGAATCGGGTGCTCTCGCACCCCGCATCGGTCGAGTCGATTCCCACTTCCGGATCTCAGGAGGATCACGTTTCGATGGGGTGGGGCGCGGGTCGGAAACTCAACGACGTGATCAGGAATACGACCAACGTCCTCGCGGTCGAACTCGTTTGTGCCGCCCAGGGCTGTGAGCAGCGGGCACCGCTCGAGCCGGCGCCAGGCACGGCGGCGATTCTCGACGTCGTGCGAAGTGGAGTCCCGCCCCTCGTCCAGGACCGACCGGTCGGCGCCGACATCGAGGCGGTGGCAGAACTCATCGAAGAAGGCGCGATCAGCGCTGCAATGGGAGAGAGGTAGCGATGTCCAGAACCATCAGAGCCCCGCACGGGACGAACCTGTCAACCAAGGGATGGCTGCAAGAAGCTGCTCTCCGAATGCTGATGAACAACCTCGATCCCGACGTCGCCGAGAACCCCGACGAACTCGTCGTCTACGGAGGTCGAGGGAAGGCCGCCCGATCATGGGATGCATTCGATGCGATCGTTCGGACGCTGCGGCGTCTCGAGAACGACGAGACGATGCTCGTTCAATCCGGAAAGCCAGTCGGTGTCTTCCGCACCCACGAAATGGCGCCACGGGTCCTGATCGCAAACAGTCTCCTGGTCCCGGATTGGGCGAACTGGGAGACCTTCTGGGATCTCGAGGCCAAGGGCCTGATCATGTACGGGCAGATGACGGCGGGATCGTGGATCTACATCGGGACCCAGGGGATCCTTCAGGGCACGTACCAGACGTTCGTCGCCATCGCCGATCAGCGCTTCGGAGGAACGCTGAAGGGGACGTTGACCCTCACCGCAGGGCTCGGAGGTATGGGAGGCGCGCAACCCCTCGCCATCACGATGAACGACGGCGTGGCGCTCTGCGTCGAGGTCGATCCCGAGCGGATCGCACGTCGCATCGAACACCGGTACCTTGACGAAGTCGCCGACTCGCTCGACGATGCAGTGGATTGTGTCGTCACCGCCAGAGCCGAAGGGCGGGCGCTTTCGGTCGGTCTCGAAGGGAACGCAGCCGATGTGTTCCCCGAATTGCTGCGACGCGGCGTCGACATCGACATCGTCACCGACCAGACCTCGGCGCACGATCCACTCAACGGATACATCCCCTCCGGCTACACCCTCGACGAGGCGGCCGAACTTCGTCGGTCTGAACCCGAGTCCTACGTCGCTGCAGCCAGGGAGTCCATGGCCATGCACTGCGAGTCCATGGTCGGGTTCCAAGACGATGGCTCCGAGGTTTTCGACTACGGCAACAATCTCCGCGGCGAGGCGAAGCTCGGTGGATTCGAGAACGCCTTCGCCTATCCAGGTTTCGTTCCCGCCTACATCCGGGATCTCTTCTGCGAAGGCATGGGACCGTTCCGATGGGCGGCCCTGTCCGGTGACCCCGCGGACATCAAGGCCACGGACGACGCATTGCGCGTGCTGTTTCCCGACAATCGGGCACTCCACCGATGGCTCGATCTGGCGGAGGAGCGAGTACGGGCGCAGGGCCTGCCCGCACGCATCCTCTGGCTCGGCTACGGCGAACGGGACCGTGCAGGCGAGGCGTTCAACGAACTTGTCGCATCGGGAGACGTCCGGGCGCCGATCGTCATCGGGCGCGACCATCTCGACTCGGGCTCGGTAGCGTCCCCCTATCGCGAAACGGAGGCCATGCGAGACGGCTCAGATGCGATCGCCGACTGGCCGATTCTCAATGCCCTGCTGAACACGGCTTCAGGCGCCGCCTGGGTGGCAGTGCACCACGGCGGTGGTGTCGGGATCGGCAAGTCGATCCATGCCGGTGCCCAGGTGGTTGCCGACGGCACGGCCGACGGCGCTGAGAGGCTCTCCCGGGTGCTCACCAATGATCCGGGCATGGGCATCATCCGCCACGTCGATGCCGGCTACCCGGAGGCTGAAGCGGTCGCGAGCGAGCGCGGCGTCAGGATCCCGATGTGGGAGAGTTGAGCGGACAGCACAGCGACGACACAGGGGGGCATCCTTGAACTCGTTGCTCGTCTTGAACATCGGATCCCTTGTCACGAACGATCCGGGGCGCGGGGGTTTGATCGGGATCGTCGAGAGTGGTGCCGTTGTGATCATCGACGGGTTCGTCGCCTGGGTTGGGCCCGAGGTCGATGTTCCAGCCGAGTACGGGGACTTGCCACGACTGGATGCCGGTGGTGCCGCTGTGCTCCCGGGATTCGTCGACCCTCATACCCATCTCGTGTTTGCCGGGGATCGCAGCGATGAGTTCGCACGACGGCTTCGCGGCGAGTCTTACGAGGAGATCCTCGCCGCGGGTGGCGGCATCCTCTCGACGGTTGAAGCGACCCGGGCGACACCGCAGGACGAGCTCTATGAGGCGTCCGCCGAACGTGTGTGGCGGATGCTGGCGAACGGGACGACCACCGTCGAGGTCAAATCGGGTTACGGCCTCGACGTCGCAACGGAGGAGAAGATGCTTCGCGTCGCCCGCCGTCTCGACGAGTCGCTCCCGATGGACGTCGTCCCCACGTTCCTCGGAGCGCACGTCGTTCCGGCGGAGTACCGGGAGGACCGTGACGCCTACGTCGATCTCGTCTGCGGCGAGATGCTCGACGCTTGTGCGCCACTCGCTCGGTTCTGTGACGTGTTCAGCGATGAGGCGGCGTTCACGGTTGACGAGACCCGTCGCATCCTCGAAGCAGCGAAGAGCAGAGGCTTGGGCATCAGGATCCACGCCGACCAACTGGGTCGAGTCGGCGCGGCCGATCTGGCCGCCGACCTGTCGGCCGACAGCGCCGATCATCTCGACCATGCCACCGAGGAGGACCTGGCGTCGATGAAGGATGCCGGCACCTCGGCCGTGCTGCTCCCGGCCGTCTCGTTCTCGATGAGGCTCCCGTACCCCGACGGCAGACGCGTGTGGGACAGCGGAGTCACGGTAGCGCTCGCCACCGACTGCAACCCGGGAACGGCCAACGTCGAATCGATGCTGTTCGTCATCGCTCTTGCTGCGCTCAACATGGGACTCACGCCGGATGAAGCAGTTTGGGCGGCAACCAGGGGAAGCGCCCGGTCGCTCAACCTCGAGGATCGGGGCCATCTGACTCGCGGCGCCGTCGCCGACCTCGTCATCCTCGATGCACCGACCCACCTTCACATCCCGTACCGGCCCGATTCCGATCTCATCGCCGCCGTTGTCAAGCGCGGGGTGATCCTTTGAGCGATTTCTTCTCCGTCGAACATCCGATTCGATTCGCCCACCGTGGGAGCCGGATCCTGTGGCCCGAGAACACGATGCACGCCTTCGCGGGAGCCGTCGAAGGCCTCGGCTACCACTATCTCGAGATCGACGTTCGGCTCACGAGCGACCACGTTCCCGTCGTCTTCCACGACGCGAAACTGAACCGCACGACCAGCGGCACGGGCAAGGTCGTCGAACGCACGCTCACGGAGCTCCAGAGCGTCGATGCTGCCTACTACTTCGACCCGGAGAACGACTACCCGCTGCGCGGTACCGGGGTCGGAGTCTCGACGCTCGAAGAACTCTACGCGACGTGGCCGGACGTCCGGCTCAACATCGACTTGAAGGGTCCCGGCGAAGAGTGGGCCGTCGCCGAGGTGATCCGTGCCTTTGACGCCGAGCATCGGACGCTGATCGGTTCGTTCAATGACCGACGCATCGCTCGATTCCGACGGATCACACGCGGTCGGGTCGCCGTCTCAGCGGGTCCCACGGCGTCGGCGGCCATGTACGTCGCGTCTCGCACGGGACGAACCATCCATCGGCAGGTTCAGGCCTACCAACTCCCGTTCGACTACCGCGGTACCAGGATCGACGGCAAGCTCATCGATGCCGTCCACCGGGCGGGCGCCCACATTCATCTCTGGACGGTGAACGAACCGGACGACATGCGGCGCTTCATCGACATGGGTGTCGATGGGATAGTCACCGACCGACCGGATCTGCTCAACGAGGTGATGGATGTCTGAACTGCTCGGCCGGATCATCAGACTGCAGATCCAGGCAGAACCGCTGAAGGCGACAGGACGCTACGACCCCGGTCACCTCGTGGTGGCGGAGAAGGCACTGATCGGTGAGGCGGGCATGCTCATCAGGGACGACAGCGGCTGGATCGTCGATGCCCACCACAGGGCACATCCCCGGGCAAGAGGTGGAGGCAACAGGGCCCTGTCGATCGGCTTCACGGGTCACTACGAGTCGATGGCAGAACGATTCGACTCGGTCCCCCTCGGGATCGCGGGTGAGAACATGATCGTCGACGGACCCGCCGTTCGGATGGCCGAGATCAGTGGTGGCTTGCTGATCCGGCGCTCAGATGGCGTTGAGATCGACCTGGATGGACCCCGCCCGGCCGCTCCCTGTCGTCCGTTCACGTCGTTCCTTCTCGGGAGTGACGACGTGCTTCGGCGAGAGACCATCCAGAGCGAGTTGGCGTTCCTGTCCGACGGAACCCGCGGATTCCTCATCTCGGTTGGCAACACGGACCGTTGCGAGGAGATCGCTGTCGGCGACGAAGTCTTTGCCCGTTGACCGCGCACGGTGTCCAGAACCGGGTAGCGTGAATGCCATGCCCATCCACCGAAGTCCACGCTGATGACCACGTCCGTCGGACGCATCGTGCGCTTGCAGATCCATCCGGAGTCGCTCAAACGCGGCGACGTGTACGATCCGTCGCCCCTGCTGGCGGTTGAACGAGCGTCGATCGATGCCTCCGGCATGCTCGGATGGGATGGTACCGGTTGGGTCGTCGACATCCACCACGCGGCACATCCTCGTGTGAAGGGCGGTGGGCATAAGGCCCTGTCCATCGGCTTCGTCGGGCACTACGAACGGATGGCCGAACGATTCGGCGACGTTCCGATCGGCGTCGCGGGGGAGAACATCATCGTGGACGGCCCGGCGGTCTCTGCAGGCGAGGTTGCTGCGGGGCTGGTGGTCCGCACGCAGGATGGAGCCGTCGTCGAACTCCGATCGCCGACGCCGGCGCTGGCCTGTCCGGGGTTCACCTCACACCTACTCGAGAGCCCGATCGTCCTCCCGCGCGACGGGATCACGGACCACCTCGCGTTCCTGTCCACCGGGACCCGGGGGTTCATCCTGTCCGTCGACCACATCGACCGCTCGGTCGAGATGTCGGTCGGCGACGAGGTCTTCACACGCTGAACGGGATGCCGTTCAGCAGCACGAGTTCGTCGATGACGGCATCCTGTGCCTCACCGAACGACAAGCCGGTTCGTTCTCGTACCGGGATTCCCAACTCCTGGGCATAGACACGGAATCCGTTGGGGTCTTCGAATACGTAGATGCCATCGCGTGGGCCGACACGGTTGAGGCCGAGAGCAAGCAGCGCCTCCCTGTCGGGGATTTCGGAGATGACGTCGACGCGCTCGAGCGTGAATGCCTCTGCGAAGTCGGCGGCTGTGGTCGCACGGTGCCCGAGGATCTGCGACGCGAGGCGCCGTGCCTTGCGCTGCAAGATCGCCTGTGCCTGATCCTGTCGCGTGGGGCGATCCATGTGTCAGTACTCAGTACTCGGTACTGCCGACAGGCTCGGCTTCCAGGTCGGTCTCGACCGCTCGAAGGCTTCGATCTCATCGGCGTGGGCGAGCGTCAGGGCGATCGGGTCGAGGCCGTTCAGGAGGCGGTGCTTCACCCCTGCGTCGATCTCGAACGAAGCAACGAGATCGCCGGACGTGACCGATTGGGCGGAGAGATTGATCTCCACTTCGTTGGACGGATTCTCGGCGAGCTCCGTCAGCCGGGTCACTTCGTCGTCGCTCAGCACGATCGGGAGCAGTCCGACGTTGTGGCAGTTCCCCCGGAAGATGTCGGCGAACGACGGGGCGATGATCGCCCGGAATCCTCGGTCCTCGAGTGCCCAGGGGGCGTGCTCGCGCGATGACCCGGAGCCGAAGTTGGGGCCGGACACCAGGACCACCGCGTCGGCGTACTCGGGCCGGTTGATCACGAACTCCGGGTCCAGTTCGCCCTCGGCGTCATGGACCCACTCCCAGAAGAGGAATGGCCCGAATCCGGATCGTTCCACACGTTTGAGGAACTGCGCCGGGATGATCTGATCGGTGTCGACGTTGGCCCGGGGGAGCGGTGCCATCTGCCCCGTGATGATGTCGATCGGTCTCATCGGGACCACTCCCGAACGTCGACGAAGTGGCCTTCGATGGCGGCTGCGGCGGCCATGACCGGGCTGACGAGGTGCGTGCGACCCTCTCGACCCTGTCTGCCTTCGAAGTTCCGGTTCGACGTCGACGCGCAGCGTTCTCCCGGCTGAAGGACGTCGGGGTTCATCGCCAGACACATCGAGCACCCGGCATCTCGCCACTCGAATCCGGCAGCGAGGAAGATCCGATCGAGTCCTTCTTCCTCAGCCTGAAGCTTCACCAGCCCCGAACCCGGGACGACGAGCGCACGCACGCCACCGGCGACCTGCTTCCCTTCGATGACGGCAGCGGCCGCACGGAGGTCCTCGATCCTCGCGTTCGTGCAAGAGCCGAGGAACACGACGTCGATGTCGATATCGGTCATGGGGGTTCCCGCATCGAGGTCCATGTACGCGAGAGCCCGTTCGGTGGCATCGCGATCGAGAGGGCTGGAGAACGATGATGGGTCCGGAACCGTCTCCGTGACGGGGACGGTCTGTGAAGGATTCGTGCCCCACGACACGTACGGGGCGAGATCAGCGGCGTCGATCGCGTACTCCGTGTCGAACCTCGCACCGGGATCGGTGGAGAGCGTCCGCCAGTAGTCGACGGCTTCATCCCAGTCTGTCCCGGTTGGCGCGTACGGCCGGCCCTTGAGGTAGGCGAGGGTCGTCTCGTCCGGGGCGATCAACCCGGCTCTCGCTCCCGCCTCGATCGACATGTTGCAGACCGTCATCCGGCCTTCCATCGACATCTGCTCGAACACCGATCCCCGGTACTCGATGACGTGTCCACCGCCACCGTTGAAGCCAATTCTGGCGATGATGCCGAGGATCACGTCTTTGGGCGTTACTCCGGGCGGAAGGTCGCCATCGACGGTGATCGACATCGACTTCGGCTTGGGCTGTGGCAACGTCTGGGTGGCGAGGACGTGCTCGACTTGCGACGTTCCGATCCCGAACGCCAGCGAACCGAATGCACCGTGGGTTGCCGTGTGCGAGTCGCCGCACACGATCGTCGTTCCCGGCTGGGTCAAGCCCTGCTCGGGCCCGATCACGTGAACGATCCCCGATCGGGGGTCGTCGATACCGAACAGTTCGACTCCGGTGCGATCGCAGTTCGCGATCAGTGTGTCGATCTGCTTCTTCGAGAGAGGGTCGAGGATGCCCAGCTCACGATCGGCGGTCGGGACGCCGTGGTCGATGGTCGCGAGCGTGAGGTCGGGCCGATGAACGGGACGTCCCGACAACTGCAACGCCTCGAACGCCTGGGGAGAGGTCACCTCGTGGATGAGGTGAAGATCCACGAAGAGCAGGTCGGTCCCGTCGGCATCGGACCGGACGACGTGGTCGTCCCAGACCTTCTTGAAGAGCGTGCGTGGCGTTGGCATGGAGCGCAGCAGGATAGAGCAGGCCGGTTCGCCGGCAAAGAGATTCACGCACCGAGGTATGGAACGCGTTCCGAAGATCGAGATCCGTTTCCAGGAACGGGGTTGACAAGAGGCAGTCTGTTGCGTACGTTGAAAACGATTCCAGAAAGCGCTTTCATTGGTTTCGATCGACCCCGATCCACGATCACGCCGGGTGACCATCGCTCAAGTCGCAGAAGCGGCGGGTGTTTCTGCTCCAACTGTTTCGCGGGTCATGAACAATCCGGCTGCAGTAACGGCCGCAACGAGGGCTCGTGTTGAGACCGTGATCCATGATCTGAACTATCGGCCGAGCGCAATCGCCCGGGGCCTTGCGTACGGACGAACGATGACAATCGGCGCCGTGGTTCCGTTCTTGACGCATCCATCGGCCGTTCAGCGTGTTCGGGGACTCATCGAGGGACTACGGGAATCGCCGTTTCCGCTGTCGCTGTATGACGTCGAGAAACCTCAGCACCGGGTAGAGCATTTCGATGTGCTGACGGGGAACCATCCGCCGATGGCGACCGTCGTGATTGCACTCGAACCTCTTCCGGCGGAGCTCGACGCCTTCCGCAATGCCGGTACGCCGGTGACGTTCATCGAGGTCGACGTTCCCGGATTCTCCCGGGTCATCGTCGACCATCGTGAAGGGGGGCGCCTTGCGACACAGCACCTCATCGATCTCGGGCATGAGCGGATCGGGTTCATCGGGGATGCTGAAGACAATCCGCTCGGTTTCACGTCGAGCGCTCTTCATCGGAGTGGCTACGTCGATGCGCTTGTCACGGCCGGTCTTCGGCCCGATGACGATCTCATCCTTACCGGCCCGCACGGTCGAAACGAGGCGCGTACGCTTGGGGAGCAAATGCTGAGCACGGAACAACGACCGACCGCGGTGTTCGCAGCGTCGGACACCCAGGCGATGGGTGTGATCGACGCCGGTCGTGGACTCGGCCTGGACATCCCAGGAGACGTATCCGTGATCGGTTTCGACGATATCGAGATGAGTGAGTGCGTCGGATTGACCACCGTTCGCCAACCTCTCGAGGACTCGGGTCGCAGGGCGGCCGAGATTCTCATCAACGCAATCGCATCACCCGATCAGAGTGTGGTGTGCGAGCAAATGCCCCTGGAACTCGTCGTGCGCGAGACAACCGGGGGCCAGTAGTCGAGACAAGGAAGGGAAGGAAGGAATAGCTATGAGTAGACGGATCAAGTGGTTGGTTCCAATCGTGGGGCTCATGCTCGTCGCTGCCGCGTGCAGTTCGGGGGGCGGTGGAGTGGGGGCGACGTGTGATGGCACCATCGACGACTCCACGATCACTGTATGGGTTCACGAGGGTTCGGAGGCTGACGCCTACGAAGAGCTGATCACGGACTTCAATGCCTCCGGCAAGGGCGTCACGGTCGAGTTGACCAAGATCCCGGAGGGCGGATACACCGACGCGATCAACGCTGCGGCCGCCGCAGGTGACTTGCCGGATGTGATCGACTTCGATGGGCCGACTTTGGCGAACTTCGCCTGGGCCGGAAGCATCGTGCACCTCGATGATTGTGTCACCGACGCGGTCAAGGACAACTTGCTGCCCTCGATCGTTCAGGGAGGCACATACAACGACAACCTCTACAGCGTCGGAACGTTCGACTCGGGACTCGGTCTGTGGGCCTGGAAGTCGGCACTCGATGAAGTCGGGGCACGGATACCGGCCGATGCCGGCGATGCATGGTCGACGGAGGAGTTCGAGAAGATCCTCGTAGATCTGCAGGGTGCCGGATATGCGAATCCGCTCGACATCAAGATCTTCTACGGGACGCAAGGCGAGTGGATGACCTACGGGTTCAGTCCGATCACCCAGTCGGTGGGCAAGGATCTCATTGATCGTGGGAGCCTCAAGGCCGAGGGTGTGTTGAACGATCAGGCGGTCGTTGACGGCCTCACGCTGTTCCAGAAGTGGGCAACAAGCGGATTGATCAACATGGACGCCGTGGATGACACTCCGTTCACATCCAAGGAAACGCCGATCTCATGGGTCGGTCACTGGATGTACGGCGCCTACAAGGAAGCAGCCGGTGACGATCTGATTCTGTTGCCTCTCCCGGACTTCGGGGATGGCACGAGGACCGGTATGGGTTCGTGGGCCTGGGCGATCACATCGGCCAACACCGATGGTGACGCCGCGTGGACTTTCCTCGAGTTCGCGGTAGAGGACGACACGATCTTGAAGATCACCGGCGTCAACGGTGCGGTGCCTTCAACGAAGACGGCATTGGCGAAATCACCGGATCACGCCGCGGGAGGGCCTCTCGCGTTGTTCGTTGAGCAGCTTGAGGGCGCACCGGATATCGCGGTGCCGCGGCCCGTCACGCCGGGGTATCCGACGGTTACGTCGGAGTTCTGGGGCGCGATGGACAAGATCCTGCTCGGGGCAGACGTCAAGGCGACACTCGACGCCGCCGCTGCCGCGATCGACGCCGACGTCGACGCAAATGAGGGCTACCCGGCGCCATGATCTGAGCTAGCAACCAGATGGGAGGGGACGCAGGTCCCCTCCCATCCCTATCCGGACGAACGAGCGACGAGCAAGGGAGGCCTTGGTGACGACAGTCGATTCCGCCCAGACCGACGCCGGCACCGGACCGTCACCTCCGAAGAGGGGGAAATCTAGCGGATGGTCCGAGGCCCGGGTCGCCTGGTTGTTCATCCTCCCCGCCGGGATCCTGCTCCTCCTCTTCATCGTGATCCCGTTCGCGCTGGCGATTGTGTTCTCGTTCACGAACCAGCGTCTCATCTCGCCGCTCGCAACGCGGTTCGTCGGGATCGAGAATTACATCGATCAACTCACCGACGCACTGTTCTGGAAGTCACTTTGGAACAACGCCCGGTTCTCCCTGTTCGTCGTCCCGATACAGACGGCGATCGCCCTGATGCTCGCTGTTCTGGTGAACCAGAAGTTCAGAGGGAGAACCGCATTCCGGACCATCTTCTTCACTCCGGTGACGGTTGTGATGGCAGCGGCCGCGACGATCTGGATCCTGTTGTTCAATGCCAACGGACTCATCAACGCCGCACTCGAGATCGTCACGTTCGGGAACTTCAGCCCAGACTGGCTCAACTCAACGACCTGGGCGATGCCCGCGATCATCATGGTGTCGATGTGGCAGGGCGTCGGGTTCCAGATGATCATCCTGCTGGCGGCGCTCCAAGACGTTCCCACCGAACTCTACGAAGCGGCTTCGATCGACGGTGCGAGTACCTGGGAACAGTTCCGAAATGTCACTCTGCCCGGGATCCGCAACCAATTGATCTTCGTGCTCACGGTGACCACGATCCTCGCCATGCGTCTGTTCGATCAACCGACGCTGATGCCGCGTACTGCCGGTGGGCCACTCGACAGCACGCGAACAGCGATGGTCCACATGGTCGACATTGGCTTCAGCCGGCAGGCGATCGGGAGAGGATCGGCGATCGCCGTGATCTTCTTCGTCATTGTGCTTGGACTCACCCTGGCCCAACGCAGCTTCCTCCGAGAGGAGGGTGAAGTATGACGACGAAGACCAAAGCCGGCAGTGGCGATGTATCCAGCAGTGTTCGATCGAGTCCGGTTTGGCGCTGGATCCTCTACGCCATCATGATCGTCCTGGCGATCCTCTTCCTGTTCCCGCTTGTCTACATGGTGTCCTCATCGCTCAAGCCGGACGACCAGGTGTTGGCGAATAGCGATTCCTTCGAGGCGTTCCTGCCGATTCCGTTCGTCGGCCTGGAGAACTACACCGACGCTATCGAGCGTGCGCAGCTTCCCCGGGTGTTCATGAACTCGGTGATCATCTCCGGCTTCATCGTCGGTCTCGGTCTGATCGTCAACAGTCTCTTCGGGTACGCCCTGGCAAGACTGCGATTCAAGGGCAAGAAGCTGATCCTCGCGATCGTCATCGCGCTGATCATCATCCCGTTCGAGGCGCTCGCCGTTCCTCTGCTCTTCATGGGCGCCGAGGTTGGGTGGCTCGATACGTACCAGATTCAGATCCTCCCATTCATTGCAAATCCGCTGTTCATCTTCCTGTTCTACACGTTCTTCCTCGGGATCCCGAAGTCCCTCGAGGAAGCCGCCAGGATCGACGGCGCCGGTCCGGTGAAGGTCTTCACACGAGTCGTCGCGCCGCTCGCGAAGCCTGCGTACGCCACGGTCGCGATCCTCGGGTTCTTGTTCTCCTGGGGCCAGTTTCTGTGGCCTTCGATGGTGACGCGTGGCATCGAGGTCCGTCCGCTGCCCGTCGGAATCGGGGTCTTCAAGACGACGCCGCCGGTGGCGTGGGGGGACATCATGGCGTACACCGTGCTCATGACGCTGCCGCTGCTGATCATCTTCCTGATCTTCCAGCGTCAGTTCGTCCAGGGTGTTGCTTCGTCCGGTGTGAAGGGGTGAATCGGGAGTCGCGATAGTGCTTGCCATTGCGGATCGATGGATCTGGGACTTCTGGCTCGCGCTCAGCGGCATCGAATGGCACGCCTTCTATCTGCAGGCACCGAAGTCGCTCGGGGACCCCGAGGCGCGCCACCGAAATGCTCGCATCGGCCATGCGGTGTCACAGGACCTCCGCTCGTGGGAGATCCTGCCTGATCCGTTTCCGGTGGGTTCCGCCGGAGCGTGGGAAGACCTGGCGAACTGGACGGGCAGCGTCGTCCGCGTAGACGGCACGTGGTGGATGTTCTACACCGGTGTCTCGACCGTCGATGGGGGCAAGGTTCAGCGGATCGGCGCCGCCGTGTCCGATGATCTCCTGACGTGGGAGAAGGTCTCGCCGAATCCACTCAGCGAGGCCGACCCGCGCTGGTATGAGAAGCTCGACTTCGACGTCTGGTACGAAGAGGCATGGCGCGACCCGTGGGTGTTCGTCGATCCGAAAGGAGGTGGCTTCCATATGTACGTCACGGCTCGCGTCGCCGCCGGGCCGGCAGCGACGAGGGGTGTGATCGGCCATGCGACCTCCGAAGACCTCCTCAACTGGCAGACCCAACCCCCGGTGACCGACCCCGGCACCTACGGGCACATGGAGGTGCCGCAGCAGATCTCGATTGGTGATCGCCACTACCTGCTGTTCTGTGTCCCCGGCTGGGCTCAACCGGGGGTCGACAATGCGCTCACCGGCACCGGCTATCTCGTCGCCGACTCTCCACTCGGTCCGTACCGGCCGGGTCCGACACCGTTCGTGCATGCCGATCGTCACGGTTCGCGCTACGCCGGGAGGATCGTGTTCGTCGATGACGGGCCGATGATGCTCGCGACGCTGCACCACGATCCCGACGGCGACTATCGCGGCGAGATCTCTGATCCCATTCCGGTCATCGTTGCCAGCGATGGAGGACTGTCGCTCAGCCCCATGTCTGAGTGATCTGACTCGACGCCCTCGTGGAACTCGAGGTGTCGGTTACGCTCCCATAGATGCCGATTCTGCTCGCCCTGTTGCTCTCCGTCACGCTTGCTGCACCCTTCGGGGATGCCGAGGCACGGGCGCTCGAGATCGACTCGGGGATGACCGTCGAGGTCTCCGTCACGGTCGACGGCGGGCGGGCGGCGGTCCTGGCTCGCGTCGTAGCCTTGGCCGGTGAACTGCCTCCGGTTGCGCTCGCCGATCAGGGGAACGGACGGTGGATCGGCATCCTGCGTCTCTCGGGGCGCGAGGACGTTCAGGTCGCGTTCGAAGCCATCGACGGCGGCAGCCAGAGCGACATCTCCGATCTGACCTCTCTGACCGACCTTGGCGTTGACCCTGCAGTTATCTCTTCGTCCCGTCCGACCCAATTGCCGCCCGTGAAACGAGGTCCGAATTGGTGGCTCGTCGGCGGCGTCGCAGCCGGTCTCGCGGCACTCGTGCTCACTATGGTGTGGGCGGTCGACAACAAGACCGGGGACCGGTCGAAGGACTCGGACGATTCGGGAGAGTTCGGCCACGATGCAGATCGACCCGATCCAGAATCGGATGACTGATCGCACAGCACCCGGCTGCGGGGTCGCCGATAAGGTGATCGCCGGGTCCCCGGCGGCGTCCAGAGGCCTCGACGACGTCCACCCGACGTACTTCCCGACCCTCCGATCTGACGGAGACGCATGACGGACACCGCCGCTCAGACGGAGAAGAAGCCGAAGGTTCGCCTCGGCGCGAACTATTGGAGGCTGTGGTCGTCGTCGATCGTCTCCAACCTCGGTGACGGCGTTGCCATGATCGCCTATCCGTGGCTGGCCTCCGCTATCACCCGCAACGCGCTGCTGATCGCACTCATCGCCGTCGTCCAGCGCCTCCCGTGGCTGCTGTTCACACTCCCGGCAGGGGTGATCACCGACCGGGTCGACCGTCGCAAGCTGATGCTCTGGATGAACGTCCTGAGGATGATCATCACGGTCGTCGTGGCGATCGTGGTCTTCGGTCAGTCGTCGGCGCTGCCGGCACCCGACGAGATCTCCGGCGACATGGACGTAGCGACGAACTGGCTCATCTACGTCACGCTCGTCATCGCGGCCGTTCTCTTCGGTATGGCCGAGGTGCTCTACGACAATGCCGCACAGACGATCCTCCCGGCGATCGTTGAACCCGAAGGGTTGGAGCGAGCGAACGGCAACCTGTGGGGTGCCGAGATGGTGATGAACAGCTTCATCGGGCCGCCGCTCGGCAGCGTGCTCATCGGCGTCGCCTTCGCCCTGCCGTTCTTCTTTGACGCAGGGTCGTTCGCCATCTCCGCTGCGCTGCTGCTGTTGGTTGCCGGGACATTCCGCGTTGATCGAGACGAGAACGAACTCGAGGCGAGGGTCGACTGGTGGGGTGAGATCAAAGAGGGCGTCACGTGGCTGTGGCGACACCCGCTGCTCCGTCCGATGGCGATCATCCTCGGCTTCCTCAACGCTCTGGCTTCGGTCGTCTTCGCGACGCTGGTGTTGTTCGCCCAGGAGATCCTCGGTGTCACCGCATTCGTGTTCGCCATCCTCGGCGTTGCCGGTGCGATCGGTGGCGTCCTCGGGAGCTTGCTTGCTCCCCGGATCTCGAAGAAGATCGGGAGCGGAACGTCGCTCTACCTCACGTTCGTGGCGGCGATCGTGACGACGGCCGTCATCGGCTTCTCGAGCAATTGGATCATCGTCTTCGTGAACTTCGCGATCTTCTCGTTCTTCGGTGTGCTGTGGAATGTGATCACAGTCTCGCTCCGACAGACGATCATCCCGGATCACCTTCTCGGTCGCGTCAACTCGGTCTACCGGTTCTTCGCATGGGGCATGATGCCGATCGGTCTCGCCATGGGCGGCCTGCTCGTCTTCGGCGTCGAGATGGCCGGCGGCTCGAGGGACCTTGCTCTTCGTCTGCCCTGGTTCCTGGCCGCAATCGCGTACGTGCTGCTCTTCATCTACGCAGCACCGAAGTTGACGACGGCGAAGATCGAAGCGGCGAGGGCCGAAGGCGTCGTCGCCAAGGCAGCGAAGGACGCCGACTCGTTCGACGACACGGGCGAGTCCGAAGTCGGGCGTGAAGCGATCGCCGAGGCCGGGATGCCGGGTGCCGTACCGCCGCAGATCGACGGCTCGGACGATCTCTAGCCCTTCGTCCGACGCTTCATGAGGACGACCGCCGCGGCGAGCGCGGCTGCAGACAGAGCGACTGCAGCGCCGGTGAGTGGAGAAGGTCTCGGGATCGTCGGGCCCACGCTGACCGGGCGTTGGAACTCGAGAATCGGCCAACCACGCTCCTCAGCGATCGCCCGTAACTCCTTCTCGGGGTTCACAGCGACCGGATTCCCGACCGCTTCGAGCATCGGCAGATCGGTGATGGAGTCGGAGTACGAGAACGAGCCGGAGAGGTCGATGCCCTTCTCCCTGGCGACGTTCTCCATGGCCTCGGCCTTGCCGGGCCCCATGGCATAGACCTCGATCTCCGGGATGAACCGCCCCTGCGCATCGGTCTTGATCTTCGTGGCGATGACCTCCCACACACCGATGTGCTCGGCGATGGGGCGGACGATCTCCTCCGGGCTGGCGGAGATGATGATGACTCTCCGGCCGCTCCGGATGTGCTCGTCGATGAGGAAGAGGGCCTCTGCGTAGACGAGCGGCTCGGCGACGTCGGCCAGCGTCTCACGAACCAGTTGCTCGAACTCGTCGCGCTTCCAGCCGGCGGTGAGGTGGAGCAGTTCGTCGCGGGCTCGTTCGAGCTGTTCCTCGTCGGCGCCGAACAGCATGTAGAAGGCCTGGGCGACACCCATACGGGCGAGTGCTTTCTTGCCGAGGAAGCCGGCTTTGTAGAGAGGTTTGCCGAACGCGAGCGTCGACGATTTCGCGATGACCGTCTTGTCGAGGTCGAAGAAGGCTGCTTCCTGCATCACGATCGATTGTATCGGCACAACCGTGGGCGAGCGTGATCACGAATCGAAGGTCTTGAACCGGTTTTTGATCTGGCCTACGGTGACGGAAGTTCTC
>JAUVNV010000068.1 GCA_030599515.1 Acidimicrobiia bacterium | reverse complement strand
CTAGAAGCGCGCTGAGCAATACATGTCGTCCATCTCGACGGCCAGCCATCACCACGCGCTGTGGCTTCGGCTCCGCCATTCCAACACAAGGAGTGGCGAAACCTCATCCTTGCGCCTGGCGCGTCTGACCGCCGATCTGGGCAACGGCATTACTCAGCACACTCCTAGTCGTCTTCTTCGTCGCCTTCATCGATCGACGGCTCGAAGCGACCATCTTCGAACTTGCCCGTGAAGTGTGACTCGTGGTCGTCGTTGTGGAACTCGACTTCGACCTTCTCTGGACCCGAATTCTCCACCTCCATGGTGAATCCGGGCTTCGGTGATGCCCCGGCGAGACGAACGGTCCCGTCACCGATCTCGACGGAGACCGAACCGCCGACGAGCTCGTACGACCGGACCTCCGTTGTGGGTGCACCAGTCGTCGTGGTCGTGGCCGGAACAGTCGTCGTGGTTGTCGTTGTCTCGGCGGGTTCAGGATCGGATGGGCTGGTCGTCGTCGGGGTCTCGGGCTGAACAGATGTGGTGGTAGTCGGAGCGGAGGTCGTGCTCGTGCTCGGCTCCTCGGTGACGATCGGTGCTGGTTTCTCGGGCTGGACGGGAGCGGCGACCAGCTGTTCCGTGCTGCTGATGGCGATCGTGGTTGGGGGAAGCATCGCGGTCGGCGTGTCGGTGACCTGATCACGCACGCTGCTGACGGCGGCGGACGCGATGAGCACGGCGGTTACGGTCACCGCGAGCCAGATGAGCGGGTAGACGATCTTCCTCACGGAACCATGATGCCAAGGATCCGCCGTTGTGTGGATAACGCCCGGTTAAGGGATCGTGAAATCGCCCATGGACTTCGACCAGGCGCACACGTCTTCGGTAACGTGGCGGCGTGGCAACCATCCTGATCATCGAGGACGACCAGCGCATCCGGCAGTCCCTGTCGAGCCGTCTCGCCGAGCATGGTCACGACGTTGATGCGGTCGGGACCGCCATGGCAGGGGTGGAGGCGGCGGTGTCGGGGCGCTTCGACGTCGTCGTCCTGGACCTCGGCCTTCCGGACCTGGACGGTGCAGAGGCTCTCCGCATGATCCGCTCGATCGCCGAAGTGCCGGTGGTCGTGGCCACCGCCCGGGACGACGAGTCCGAGATCGTACGGCTGCTCGATGCGGGGGCCGACGACTACGTGGTCAAGCCGTACTCGGCCGAGCATCTCGAAGCGAGACTTCGTGCAGTGCTTCGCCGTACCAGTTCAGACCCCGAGCAGCGAGTGCTCACGGTCGGGCGGATCGTGATCGATCTCGATGCACAAGAGGCCCGCTTCAAGGACCGACCGCTCGAACTCACTGCCCGTGAGTTCGATCTTCTGGCATACCTCGCGGAGCGTCCAGGGAGCATGGTGAGTAAACGCCAGATCCTTGCTGAGGTGTGGCATCAGCCATACGGAGGGGCGGACAAGACCATCGACGTGCACCTGTCGTGGCTTCGGAAGAAGCTCGGTGAGACCGCAGCCGATCCGAAGTACATCCTCACTCGCCGTGGTGTGGGAGTTCGTCTTGTTGATCCGGGCTTGTGAGACGCAGCCTCATCCTCGTTACTGCCGGGGTCACGTCGATGGTTGTCATCGCCTTTGTCGTGCCCATGGCGATCCTCGTCGGTGCGCTCGCCTTCGACCGAGCGGTGACTCGCTCCGAAAGAGAAGCCGAAAGCATCGCTCGTTTGGTCGCGGTCCTCTCTCCGTCGGCGGGAATCACGGGTGCGGCTCTGACGATCGGAGAGGAACGCCTCAGTGACCTCGACGCATCGATGATTCTCCCGGATGGAAGCGTCTTTGGTGTCGACGTTCCGACCGGGGAGGACCTCTCGGTGGCGCTCGGCGGTACCGCTCACCGAGCGTCGGTCGAAACCGGTGAAGCCATCTATCTACCCGTGGCCCAGTCCAACGGGGAGATCACCGTCGTGCGAGTGGTCGCATCGCATGAGGACCTCACGAGCGGAGTACGCAGGTCATGGCTCATACTCGCCGGGCTCGGCGCTGTGCTCGTCGGCCTTGCAGTGCTGGCAGCGGACCGTTTCAGCCGATCGATCGTTCGACCGGTCCGTGAGCTCTCCGACACGGCGGCACGTCTGAAGGAGGGCGACTTCTCTGCACGCGTGGTCCCGGCGGGACCGCCGGAGATCGAGGAGGTCGGCGCCGAGTTCAATCAACTGGCCGAGCAAGTGGAACATCTTCTCCAAGCAGAGCGGGAGACCGCGGCGGATCTCGCTCACCGTCTCAGAACACCGCTCACTGCGGCGAAACTCGACGCTGAGGCGATTTCCGACGAGCAGGCCCGTGATCGACTCGTGGAGGATCTCGACGAACTCGAACGAACCGTTGACTTCATCATCGGAGAGTCGCGGCGATCGGTACGAACGGAGATCGATCCCGGCTGCGACCTCTCCGTGGTGGTTGCCGAGAGAGCGGCATTTTGGGCACCGCTGAGCGAAGAGCAAGGTCGTTCCTTCACCACGGCAATCGATGCTGCCCATGCCCGTGTTGCGGTGCCCGAGGTGGATGCAGGCGCCATGATCGACGCGCTTCTCGAGAACGTCTTCGCTCACACCGAAGAACGCGTCCCCATGGCGCTCCACCTCGCGCTCACCGATGCCACCTGGGTCCTTCTCGAAGTCGAAGACGGCGGCAGTGGTTCGCTGGATCCGGGAGTGGTGGAGCGAGGCACGTCAACGGTCGCATCGACGGGACTTGGACTCGACATCGTTCGTCGGACGGCCGAAGCGTCGGGCGGATCAATCGAGCTTGCGAACCCGGGCTCGCTCGGCGGTTCTCGGGTAGTCGTTCGGCTTCCACTGTCCGGTGGCTGAAGCGGATAGAAGACGGTCGACGGGAGAAGAGCGGTTCTCGTGACACGAAGAAGCCCCCACACGTTCGTGGGGGCTTCCGTGAACCCTGTGAGGTGGACCGATGCGGTCTATTTGGATCATCCCGCATTGGGTACTACTTACCCCGCCGGCCGTCCCACCGGTTCACGACCATTATCGGCACGATTGCCGTGAACTGTTGAGGATTTCCTGTCTTCCGGCGCGATTTGGTGCGCCCGACCTATGGGGTCAGAATGGTCGTCTCGGAGGCGTTTCTGATGTTGGAGTTCATCGATCTGAACAAACGATTCGGTGATGTCATCGCTCTCGACGATGCCGGTTTCGTTGTTGAGCGCGGGCGCATCATGGGTTTCCTCGGCCCGAATGGGGCAGGGAAGACCACAGCGATGAGGGTGGTATTCGGACTCATTCGACCCGACTCCGGGACCGTTCGGTGGAACGGCAGCCCGGTCGGTCCCGAGGAACGGCTGCGCTTCGGCTACATGCCGGAAGAGCGTGGCCTCTACCCGAAGATGAAGGTCCGCAACCAACTCGTCCATTTCTCGCGGCTCTCCGGCCTCTCCAAGGCGGAAGCGAGCGACGCTGTCGACCACTGGCTCGGTGTGCTCGGCCTCGCCGGCAGGGGTGACGCGAAACTCGACGACCTGTCGCACGGCAATCAGCAACGGGTCCAACTTGCGGCAGCCCTCGCTCCCGATCCCGAGTTGCTGATCCTCGACGAGCCGTTTGCGGGCCTCGACCCGATCGGCGTCGAGTCGCTCGCCGAGACGCTGACGGAGTTGGCTTCGGGAGGCGTGACGATCGTTTTCTCGAGCCATCAACTCGATCTCGTCGAGGATGTTTGCGAAGACGTTGCAATCATCAACGAGGGGCGTGTCGTGCTCTCGGGGCGGCTCGACGACGTCAAGAACCGTTCGAGAAAGCGGCGTCTCACCATCGATGTCGACGGAGAGCCGTGGGTGCCGGACATGCAGGGCGTTGAAGTCGTGAACGGCCCGGGGCCATCCCACTGCATCGTGAACGATGACGCCCCCGTGGCCGATCTCCTCGCATCGGCGAACGCTGCCGGAACGGTGAATCGGTTCGTGTTCGAACCGCCTCGCCTCACCGACCTGTTCCGCGAGGCGGTCGGGTCGTGAAGCCATGGAGTCAGGTCGCATTGTTGGCGAAACGGGAGTTCCTCGAACGGGTGCGCAACAAGCCGTTCATCATCACGATGTCGCTCCTGGTTGTCGCGATTGTTGCGATCGGACCGGTCGTCAGCCGATTGGCCGGTGGCGACGACGAGGTGACGAAGATCGGCCTTGCCGGTGAAGAAGTGCCGGGCATCGAGCAGGAACTCGAAGCACAGGCGGTCCTGTTCGAGATGGAAATCGACGTCGAGCGTTTCCCGAGTCGATCGGTTGCGGAGACGGCTTTGGCTGAAGGAGAGATCGAGGTCGTTCTCATCGACGGGACCGAGATCACCTTTCACACCGGAGGCTCGTCTCGATTGACGGCGCTTGTCCAGGGTGCCGTCGATACGGCGGTGAAGACCGAGGCACTCACCGAACTCGGGTTGTCGGAGAACGAGATTGCGGCGGTCGTCGAGCCGATTGCTATCGAGGTCACAATACTCGAAGAGTCCGATGCCCAGGATGAGGCGAAGCGGGGAGCAGCATTCGTCGGAGCGATCCTCCTGTACATATCGATCATCATGCTCGGTCAGTTCGTCGCGATGGGCACCGTCGAGGAGAAACAGAACCGGGTCGTCGAAGTGATCTTGTCTCGTGTCCGGCCATGGCAGGTGCTTGTTGGGAAGGTCGCCGGCATAGGGCTCCTGGGGTTGCTGCAACTCGCCATCTTCGCCGGTGCCGCGTATGCCTCGGCCCAACTCGCGGACCTTCCCGACGTCGACGTCGCAGCGATCGGTCTGCCGGTAATCGCTTCGCTGCTCTTCTGGTTCGTTCTCGGCTACACGTTCTACGCGTTCCTCTACGCGGCTGTCGGATCGACGGTATCGCGGCAGGAAGACCTCCAGGGGACGCTCATGCTCCCGATCATGCTGATCCTTCCCGGCTATCTCCTCGCAATATTCGCTTCCGAGGATCCCGATGCCCTCGTACCCACGATCGGGTCGTGGCTGCCTCCCTGGGCGCCGTTCGTCATGCCCGTGCGGATTGCCGCCGGCGTCGCCCAGCCGTGGGAGATCCTGGTGGCAATCGTTGGAACGGCCCTCGGAGCTATCGCTCTCGTCTGGATCGGATCCCGCGTCTACTCGGGAGCCCTTCTTCGTACCGGAGGAAAGGTGAAATTGCGCGAAGCGTGGAGAGCCGCAGTTGAGTAGAAAGTAGAAAGTAGAAAGTAGAAAGTAGAAAGTAGAAAGTAGAAAGTAGAAAGTAGAAAGTAGAAAGACACAATCACCGGATACCGGATACCGGATACCGGATACCGGATACCGGATACCGGATACCGGATACCGGATACCGACTACCCGAGCGGCGGTTTTGAGATGCACTTTGCGCCCGTGAGATCCCCGCACGCCCGAGTCGTCACATAATCAGCCACTGGATGGCCCGGGTGATCATGCCCGGCTTTTCGAGTGTGGGCGTGTGGACGAGGAGGGCGGGGCAGTCGACGGCTTCGGCGATTCGGTCGGCGAGGTCTGCCACGAGATGGAACCGGTGACTCGGTGCGCCGAGGACGACGAGGTTCGCTCCCCGTGACAGGCCGGTCAGCGTGTCGATCAGGTCGTCGGTGGGACTAACTCGATCGTCCCAAGGCACCGTGAGAATCTCGCCGAGTTGCTCGTGGTATGCGTGGATCGATGCGGCCTGACCGGGAGGCGCATCGACAGGGGTGAGGTGGACGAACCGGATCGACGCATCCTCGTGGCGAGCGATGTGGTCGGCGATCTCGACCTTCACCGGATCGTATGGCCCGCCGGTTCCCAGGACGGCGATCCTGTTGATGTTGTCGACCGCCCGGTTCCTGAGGAAAGCCGAATCACAGGTGAGGTGTTCCTGGAGCCAGTGGAGGTCCCTCGTTACGTGACGCGTCGCCCGGAGGTCCTGGGGGAGGTCTGCGATGAACAGGTCGACGCCCTCGCGCTCGACGAACGCGTGCACCATGCCGCGCCGATCCTCATCCGTGTAGTACTCGGTCGTGACCTCGATGCCGAGACTGCGCGCCTGGAGGAGGTCCTCATTGGTCGGGATCATGCGTCGCGTCCGAGCATCGAAGTTGATCACATGGATGCGGCCGCCCGGCGCGACGGCGAGGCGCATTGCGAGACGGAACAGCGTGTGCTGCCGACTCGGTCGTGTCGGCCGCCGGATCAAGACGAGGACGTGTCTCCGCCCGCCGGTCGCCACGGCGGCGGCACTGCTCTGGACGAGTCGGGCGTCCTCGCGCAACCGGAATGCATCGCGAGCCGCTGATTCCTTGACGGCCCGGGACTGACCGAACAGTCGGTACCAGATGGTGCCGGCGACGACGAACACTCCGGCACCGAGGAGAGGGATGATCCCCATCTGGGTGAGTAACAGCAGTGCGGTCGCGATCCCGAAGATCTGAACGGCGGGATACAGCGGTGAGCGGAACGTGGGTTGATACCAATCGAGATCGCTCTCGCGAAAGGCAATCAACGCCAGGTTCACCAGAGCGAACACGAGGAGCTGGAATGCTGAGGCGAGCTTGGCGAGTTCGATGAGTGGAACAAAGAGGACGAGGAGCATCAACACGATTCCCGTCACGGAGATCCCGGCGATGGGTGCTCCAGAGCGCTTCCCGACCTGGGCAAGGAACGGGGGAGCGAGCGAGTTCCTCGCCATGGCGAATGGATATCGGGCCGACGCGATGACGCCCGAATTCGCCATCGAGACCAGAGCCAGGATGGCCATTCCGGCAACGACGTATGTGCCGCCAGTTCCGAGGAAGTGCGCTGCCGCTGTGAGAACCGGCGTCTCCGTGTGTGCGAGTTCGTCGGCCGGTGTCACACCGACCATCACGGCGACCACGGCCGGATACAGAAGCATCGCGACTCCGACCGAAGTCAGGATGCTCAGCGGGATGTTACGCCCCGGGCGCTTGACCTCCTCCGCGACGCTCGCGACCTGCGTGACCCCGATGTACGCCACGAATACGACCGCCGTCCCGGAGAGCAGTCCTGTGATGCCTTCCGAGAGGAACGGTTGGAAACTCTTCGGGTCGGTGTTCGGTGCACCGAGGATGACGAACCCGGCGAGCAGTGCGAGAACGATCGTGACGAGCGCTTTCTGAAACCGGGCCGTCTCCTGGACGCCGATGAGGTTGACGATGATGAGAACCGCTGCGAGTGCCGCGGCGACGGGGCGCTCGGGGTGCTCAACGAAGAATTCGAGATACGCGGAGAGGCCGACGAGTGCGAAGGACGCCTTGAAGACGAGCGAGAACCACACGCCAAAACCGGCGATCGTTCCCATGAGCGGACCCATCGCCCGGTCGATGTAGAGGTACGTGCCTCCGGCCTCGGGCATCGCCGTCGCCATCTCGGACTGGGACAGCGCGGCAGGGATCACCACGATGCCGGCGAGGAAGAACGCCAGCACCACGGATGGTCCGGCGATCTTGAACGCGAGTCCCGGCAACACGAAGATGCCGGATCCGATCATCGCTCCGATCGAGATCGCAAACACCGCGTACAGGCCAAGCGATCGGTGCAGTGAACCGCTCGATCGTGGGGGTGGATTGGTGTCAGGTGCCGTCAAGGTGTCCGGAAACATAGTTGGCTTCGAAGCCGTGCGGTAGGGGTCGGATGAGCGGACGGAGTCGGGCGTCAGTCCAGAACCCACTTGCTTCGTGATGCTCGCGCCCGGTCGACGTCCACTGCAGCAAGGAGTACCCCTCCGACCAGGAAGAAGGCCGTCAGGAAGAGAATCGAGAGACGGGCCGATCCGGTGAGGATGTCGACCGCGGCAAAGATCAGGGGTCCGAAGATGGCGCTGAATCTCGAGAAGACGGAGTAGAAGCCGAAGAATTCGGCCGACGCGTCTTCGGGGATCATCGACCCGTAGAGCGATCTCGACAGCGCCTGGACCCCTCCGAGAACGAGTCCCGCGAGAGCGCCGATCGCCAGGAACGCCCCCGCCCGGCCCACCGGCAGGAAGTAGCCGCCGACGGTGACGAACGTCCACCCGACGATCGAAACCAGGATCGCCCTCTTCGCTCCGACCCTCCCCGCCAACCATCCGAATGCGAGAGCACCGAAGAAGGCAACGAGTTGGATCACGACGAACACGGCGGCGATCGTGGTGGTCGAGAGTTCGAGCGTCTCGGATGCGAAGACCGGCGTGATCTTGATGACCGTCAGAACGCCATCGTTGTAGAACAGGAACGCGACGACGAACAGCAGCAGTTGTGGAAAGCCGACCAACTGACGGGTCGTTCGCCAGATGCGCCTCATCCCTAACCGTGCATAGGCGATCGGCCGGGGAGTGGTCCGGTATGTCGAAGGAAGGCCTCGACGTTCTCCGCGGTCGCGCAGCCGGGAGAAGGAGAAGGCCGCGAACGCCGCCCACCAGATCCCCGCAGACACGATGACGATCCTCTGTGCGGCGTCCTCGCTCAGCCCGATCGGCTCAGCGAAGAACAGCAGGGCGAGAGACAGCACCAGGTGGATTCCACCGCCTGCGTATCCCATGGCGAAGCCCTTCGCCGAGACACGGTCGATCGTCTCAGGTGTCGTCAACTCGGGGAGGAACCCCTCGTACATGACGTTCGCCGACACGAACCCGACCTGGGCGATGAGCGCAACGACGATGGCGAGACCGAGATCACCGGCCCCCGGGGTGGCCGTCAGAACCGCGAAGATGGCCCCCGTGTAGGCGAAGACCTGCAGAAGACGCTTCTTCGAGTTCGAGTAGTCGGCGACGGCGCCGAGGATCGGCATGGCGAGAAAGAGGACGAACGCTCCGATCCCGACGAGAATCCCGAAGAAGGCCTCGGCTCCGATGGCCCGGCCGAAGATCGAGAAGCCTGCCTCCGGGAAGATCGTTTCCCCGAAGTAGATCGCGAAAACGAGACTGCCCGCTGTGATGTACGCCGAGTTCGCCCAGTCGTACATCGCCCACCCGAAGATGGTGCGTTGGTCGTTGCGTGCCGGTGCTGCGGTTGCCATCGGTTCGACCCTACCGGCGTCCCGGTGTCGGACCCGGACCCATCGCTACAATCGCCCGTATGACTGACGATTCCACCGCTTCCTCCAAGCATCACGTCTTCTCATCCAGGCCTTCGTTCGCCGGCGTGCCCACCCGAGCGCTTGAGGATCTCGGGGATGCAGGCGTCGTCATCGTGGGAGCTCCCTTCGATTGGGGCACCACGAATCGGCCGGGTGCCCGTTTCGCACCGAAGGCGATTCGAGAAGCGGACTACCTCGGTGCGGACGGTTGGCGCCCGCACCTGCCCACCGGGATCAACGCCCTCGATGTCCTCTCCGTGGTCGACGTGGGAGACCTCCCTCTGATTCCCGGCTACGTGGAGAAGTCGATCGACGTGATTGCAGATGCCGTGGAGTTGATTGCCCGCACCGGCGCAGTTCCCATAACTCTCGGTGGCGATCACACGGTGACGTTCCCCGACGCCACCGGAGTCGCCCGGGTCCACGGATTCGGCAAGGTCGCGCTTATCCACTTCGATGCTCATGCCGACACCGGGGAGACCCACTTCGGTCAGCTCTACGGCCATGGGACGCCGATGCGTCGGCTGATCGAATCCGGAGCGGTCCCCGGCAACCGATTCGTGCAGATCGGTCTGCGCGGTTACTGGCCGGGACCCGAGACGCTCGCATGGATGAACGAGCATGGCATGCGATCGTACATGATGAGCGAGATCACCGAGCGGGGCCTCGACACGGTCGTCGACGAGGCCGTGGTTCACGCCGCCGACGGTGCGGATGCCGTGTTCCTGTCGATCGACATCGACGTCGTCGATCCAGGGATGGCGCCGGGGACGGGGACACCGGAACCAGGAGGCCTCACATCCCGGCAACTTCTCGACACGGTTCGACGCCTGGCGAAGGACCTCAACGTCGTGGGAGCGGACGTGGTCGAGGTCTCCCCTCCCTACGACGGTCCCGGCGAGATCACGGCGTTCCTCGCCAACCGGGTGGTTCTCGAGATCCTCAACGGGATGGCCGAGCGCAAGATCGCCGCGGGTTCCTGAAGTCGACTCCCGATGGCGAACCGGACGATCGAGCACGCTCAGAGCTTCGGCGCGAACGCCAATGTCGGCCCACGTTTCGATCTGGCCGACATGGGTGAATAGCAGGGCATGGCTGAGATCGTCGTCGACGGAACAGCCATCATCGTCATCTAATCGCCGAGTTGACACGGAGAGGGCTATGGTTCCCGTGCACAGAGGGATGTCCGCTGCCGCCGTGGCACTTGTTGGTTCGAGGCAGGTCGACAGAGCCCGCCCGTGTGCGGACCACAGTGGTCCGCGAATCGACGCCCATTGGAGGCACCAGAAATGAACATCTTCGTAGGGAACCTTTCGTTCCGCGCTACGAACGCTGACCTCGAGCAGCTCTTTGGCGAGTACGGGGCCGTTGACTCGGCCGCGATCATCAACGACCGCGATTCCGGCCGCTCCCGCGGCTTCGGCTTCGTCGAGATGCCCGATGCCGAAGAAGGCAAGAAGGCGATCGAAGAGCTCAACGGTTACGAGCACGAGGGCCGGGCCCTCACCGTCAACGAGGCCCGTCCCCGTCGGTAGTACCCGATATGGCACGAGGCGACGACACCTTCCGCACGCAGGGAGTGATCGTCGAGACGCTCCGGAACGCTGAGTTCAGGGTGCGACTCGACTCGGGTCTTGAGATCGTTGCGCGCGCATCTGGAAAGATGCGCCGTGGCAGAGGGATCCGGATCATTGCCGGCGACAAGGTCGAGGTCGAGGTTTCGGCCTACGATCCGACGAAGGGCCGCAT
>JAUVNV010000110.1 GCA_030599515.1 Acidimicrobiia bacterium | reverse complement strand
TTCACCCGGGACACCTTCGAATGGGGCGACTACATCGCCGACGAATTCGACGGATGGTTGGCCCGCTCCGACATGCTGGTGGTGGTCGCTGTCGGCGATGATGAGCGGGCCGTCGCAATCGCTGCGGCCAGGATGCTGTCACCGTCGGAGGCGTGGTTCCATGCCGCCAGAGTCCACCCCGACCTCCGCGGGCGTGGCATCGCAGCTGAGGTTTCGGTTGCACTGCGCGCCTGGGCCCGCGACCAGGGGGCCATGGTCGGCAGGCTCCTCGTGGAGAACTGGAACGAGGCATCGATCCGCCATGTCGAGAAGACGGGCCGGCGCCGGGTCGCCTCCATGGTTCGGTGTACGAAATCCATCGGCGACGCCTCGCCGTCACCCGGTGGCAACGGGGGGCGCCGCATTCCTTCGCGGCTCCGTGCCCGATCGGCGCACGCAGCCGACGCTCAGTCGGCGTTCGCATCGTGGTCGATCGGCGAGCTGGGTCGTGCCTCTCATGGCCTCTTCGGTATCGGGTGGTCGTTCCGACGCCTCACGATCGAAGATCTGATCGCCGCCGCCAAAGGGAGTGCGTTCTGGGAGATCGGCGCCGGTTGGGCGCTCGCCACGACGGCGTCCAACGCTCGGTTCGAAGTCTCCTGGCTCGAGACACGGGAGGAAGACGTCGATGATCTCCTTCGATCACTCGTCGACCTGGCGATCGGGTCCGGATCCGAGTCGATCACGATCTGGATCCCCGACATCGATTGGGCGGTACGAGCAGCCAGACGCCTCGGCTTCGAGATGTCCCTGCTGTACGTCTACGCGAGAGAGCTCTGAGACACAAGTAGCAAGTAGCAAGTAGCAAGTAGCAAGTAGCAAGTAGCAAGACCGAAGCAGGCCTTGTGTCTCATGTCTTGCTACTTCTTACTTATGTCTTGCTACTGAGTCCCAGTACACCTCGATCGGATGCACGACGTCGATCCCGTCGGCGAGGAACGTCTTGAGTTGCATCTCACAACCGGGGTTGGCCGACGCCACGCGAGGTAGACCGGCTGCCTCGACTTGCACCGCCTTGCGGACACCCAACTCGTCCGACATCTCGGGGTGGGAGAGCTGGTAGGCGCCGGCGGCGCCGCAGCACATCCCCGCCGGATCGATCTCCACCGGCGCGTACCCGGCAGCTCTGAGGATGGACCTGGGTTCGTCGACGATCCTCTGGGCGTGACGGAGATGGCAGGGATCCTGGATCGCGATCGGGACCTTGCCTTCTGAGACCTTCGGAAGTGAACCTTCATCGATCAGGGCGGCGATGAACTCGTTCGCATCAACGACCCGCTCGGCCAGGTCGGCGCCGCCTGCTGCCCAATGGCCGTATCCCTTCATGTGTGCGCTGCATCCCGCCGAGTCGACGACAACGAGGTCGTATCCGGCGAAGGCGTCGACGTTCCGGGCTGCCATCTTGGCTGCGTCGTAGGCGGCGCCCTCGTGAGCTGCGAGGGCTCCACAACAGGTCTGGTTGGGCGGGGCCACGACCCGGTAGCCGGCGGTGCGCAGCACCTGGATGACGGCGACGTGAACGTCGGAGTACCACTGATCCATCACGCAGCCTGCGAGGAACGCGACGGTGCCGACGGGTTCCCCATCGGGGAGCCACTCATGGCCTGCCGTGGTCGGAACCGGGAGAGGGACGCGCCGCAGGGCCGTGACCTTTCCCACTGCTCCCGGCAGAACACCCGTCACGTGCGCGCGCTGGGCCACTCCCACCATCCAAGAGAGCAGGACAACGGCCGAACGTGAAGCGATGGCGCGACCGAACACCGTCCGGGTCGCGAAGGCCTTCCAATCCGGTAGTTGGGCGGTCACTTCGGCGCGTGCCCCTTCCATCATTCGGCCGAACTGAACGAGCGAAGGGCAGGCCACTTCGCAGGCCCGACATTGGAGGCAGAGGTCCATGACCTCGGCGAACCGATCATCAACACCGATGAGTCCACGGTCGACGGCCCGCATCGCGGCGATGCGGCCTCTCGGCGAAGCAGACTCGTCTCCCGTTACCCGGAAGGTGGGGCACACGGGGAGACAGAGGCCGCAGTCGATGCATGTATCGAGCTCGGACGTCGTCGGAGCGAAGTCCGTGACCCACGCCATCACATGCCCCCCGGCATGATGCCCGGGTTACAGATCCCTGCAGGATCGAACACGGCTTTGATCCGTCGTTGGATCTCGATGGAGGCCGGAGGCGTTCCCCACCGGTCGATGCCGGTGCCCGCGTCGGCCGTAACGACGAGCACCCCTCCGGTCGATTCGGCCCAGGTTCGAGCCGCGGCGAAGTCTTCGGCGTCGACGTCATCCAGGCCTGCTTCAACCCGACCGATTCCGTGCTCGGCGATCCAGCGTGAGGCCCCGAGATGCTTCGCCCTTTCGATGGCCGCCGGCACAAAGGGTGCCGACACCCGGAACTCGATCCGGAGTGGACCCGTGATCGGCTCGGGCCAGATCAACCCGGGATGGGGATCACCGCCGACGCGGCGTACCTGTGATGCGATCTGACTCTCGGCACCACCGAGATAGACGAACGACCCTTCGGAGGTTTCGAGAACGGCGAGCGGTCGATAGATGCCCTGGAGCGCGGCCGCAGCATCTCCGATCTCAACCGTCGCCGCGGTGAGTGGCTGAGACCACAGCTTCAGGGTCACCGTACCGATCATCCCGAGGCTGCCGAGGGATCCGGTGAACAGGCGAGGGAGACCGTATCCGGTGGACGACTTCACGACGGGGCTTCCGCCGGACACGACCTTGCCGTAGCCGGTCGCTACTCGCACCTGGAGGACCCGGTCTCGGGTCGGTCCATAGCGGAGTCGTCGATATCCGGAGATCCCCGCAGCGATCACTCCGCCGATGGTCGCCCCGACTGCGGTCTCCGGGAGCACCGCCGTCTGGCGACGGGCAACGATCTCGCTCTCGAGTGTCTCGATCGCAACGCCCGCTTCGACGGTGACGGTGAGGTCGTCGGGTTTCCAGTCGACGATCCGGTTGAGTCGGTTCGACGTCACGACCACGTCCGCCGGGGCGGTGCCACCGTCGTCCCGGCGGGTACCCGCTCCATAGAACGAGACGGGAATGGCGGCTGCGGAGGCCGCCGCGAGAACGGCTGCCGCTTCCTCGAGCGACGATGGCGCAACCACGAACTCCGCGTCGATCTCGACCGTCTCATCGCGCATCCGCTCGAAGAGTTCCCGGGTCACCGAACGCAGCGTTGTCATGTCGCCGGCCGATCGAAGCAGCGGGAGCCCTCGGGGAGGATCTTCCCCGGATTGAGAAGACCCTCCGGGTCGAAGGCCTCCCGGACTCTCGCCTGGGCGTCGAGATCGTCGACGCTGAATACTCGAGACATGAGATCCCGTTTCTCGATCCCGATCCCGTGCTCGCCACTGAGCGTCCCACCTGCTGCAATCGCGGCATGGACCATCTCGTGCGATGCCGCCACGACCTTCTCGGACATGCCCTGTTCGGAAGCGTCGAATGAGATCAGCGGATGGAAGTTCCCGTCGCCGGCATGAAACACGTTGAGGAGTCGAAGGTCGTAGCGGTCGGCGATGGCGCAGATCTCGTCGAGGACCTCGACGAACCGCGTACGCGGCACGACCGTATCGTTGAGGTAGTAGTCGGGAGCGGCCTGCGCAACGGCGCCGAACGCCGACTTGCGCCCCTTCCACAGCAACGCACGCTCGTCTTCATCTGTTGCCGTGCGGATGTCCGTCGCGGCATTGGCCACGGCGATCTCCCTGATCAGGTCAGCCTCGGCGGCGATGCCCGCCGGGTGCCCAACGACCTCGGCGAGCAACACCGCTCCGGCTCCGACCGGAAGACCTGCATGAACGAAGTTCTCGACCGCCTCGATCATCGGGCCATCCATCATCTCGAGAGCTGCGGGGACGAGACCGCTTCCAATGATGTCCGATACCGTGCGCGCCGCGTCGCCGATGCCGTCGAACGAGATGAGCATGGTTACGACGTCGGGCGGGTTCTCGGTGAGTCGGACGAGAACTCGAGTGACGATCCCGAGCGTGCCTTCCGATCCCACGATCAGACCCCGCAAGTCGTATCCGGGAGGGTCCGGAGCGGCGCCGCCAAGAACCATGATGTCGCCGTCGACGGTGACGATCTCGACACCGAGGACGTGAGCGATCGTCGACCCCTCGGCGAGGCAGTGCGGACCACCGGCGTTCGTCCCAACGTTCCCGCCGATCGTCGACGACTGCTGCGACGATGGGTCGGGGGCGAAGTGGAGGTCCTGGTCCACGAGTGCATCCGAGAGATCCAGGTTGATCACGCCGGGCCCGACCCATGCCGTCCGCCCGATCTCGTCGACGTCGTAGATCGCGTTCATCCGTGTGAGTACCACGAGCACCGACCCCGATGCGGGGACCGCTCCACCGGCCAGACCGGTACCGGCACCGCGGGCAACAATCGGCATGTCGGCACCAGCGGCCATCCGCACGATCGCGGCAACCTCTTCTGTGGTCTCGGGGAGCACGACGATCGCCGGGTCACCGGAGCTCACACCGGAGTCCTTGGCGTAGATCAGTCGATCGATCGGATGGGTATGCACCCTGGTCGCGCCGAGAAGTTCGATCAGCCGGGCAGCGAGATCCATTCCATCATCGTACCCCCAACGCACCTGCGAACCCTGGGCTCGTAGGTGCGCATAGGTGCCCTGTGTTCATAGGTGCTCAGCCGGCCCACAGTTCACAACGCCTATCGTTGGTCGGCGTGGAAGCCCCCGGAACCGCACAACTCTTCGTCACCTGCATCGTCGATGCCTTCTACCCGCAGGTCGGGCGTGCGGTCGTCGACGTGTTGGAGAGCCGGGGGGTCGCCGTCGAGTTCCCCGAGTACCAGACGTGCTGTGGCCAACCGGCGTTCAACGCGGGTCATCGCAAAGAAGCCCGGGCGATGGCAGCGCACACCGTCAAGGTGCTCGACGCAACCGACGGTCCTATCGTCGTGCCCTCCGGATCGTGTGCAGCCATGATCATCGACCACTACGCCGGTCTGCTCGGTGACGATGAGGAGCTGGCCGCCGCGGCGCGGCGGGTTGGAGCGCGGGTTCGCGAGTTCACCCAGTTCGTCGTCGACGACCTGGGCGTCGACGAACTCACCTCGTCTGCATCGGGCCCGGTGACGTTCCATCCCTCCTGTCACGGCCTGCGGCATCTCGGTCTCGGCGGGTACGGTGAACGGGTCCTCGACCAGGTCGGCGTCGAGCGCAAGCCGCTCGTAGCGGCCGATGAGTGCTGCGGCTTCGGTGGTCTCTTCGCCGTTGAGATGCCCGAGATCTCCGGTGCGCTCATGGACACGAAGATCGACCACGTTGAAGCGACGGGAGCCGGGACGCTCGTCGGCTACGACATGTCGTGCCTCATGCATCTCGCCGGCGGGATGAGGAGGAGGGGGACACCGGTCGACGTGCGCCACATCGCCGAGATCCTCACCGACGAGGACGAATCGTGAGCGCCCGACCGTCAACCTTCGCCGAGCGAGGCGCGGCCGAGGTCGGCTCCGACAAGGCGAAGGCGGTCGGAGACGGGGCCCGTCACCTCACAGAGAAGCGTGCCGCGGCCGTCGTGGCCTACCCGGCGATGGACGCCATGCGGGACCGTGCCCGCGAGATCCGCCTCCACACGCTCGCCAACCTCGACACGTACGTCGCGCGGTTCGCAGACGCGATTGAGGCGCTCGGCGGACACGTCTTCTTCGCCGCGGATGCCGCCGAAGCGAACGACTACATTCGCGGTGTCGCCGAGACTGCCGATGCCGAACTCATCGTCAAGGTGAAGTCGATGGTGACCGAGGAGATCGAACTCAACACCGTGCTCGAAGCCGACGGGCGAACGGTCGTCGAGTCGGACCTCGGCGAGTTCATCGTGCAGCTCGCCGACGATCGGCCATCGCACATCGTCGCTCCGGTCCTGCACTGGACACGACAGGACGTCGGGCGTCTCTTCGCCGACGAGCTCGGCGTTCCCTACACCGAAGAGCCGACCGCACTCAACCAGATCGCTCGCACGCATCTGCGCCGGATCTTCCTCGAAGCGGATATGGGCATCTCCGGCGTCAACTTCGCGGCGGCCTCCACCGGCACGATCGCCGTCGTCACGAACGAGGGCAACGGCCGGTTGACGACGACCGCCCCACGGGTGCACGTCGCCGTTATGGGGATGGAACGCATCGTGCCCACCCTTGAGGACGTCGGCGTCATGCTCGAAGTCCTCGGTCGTTCCGCCACCGGACAGTCGCTCACGACCTACACGAATCTCATCACCGGCCCTCGCAAACAGGGGGATCCCGATGGCCCGGATGAGCTCCACGTCGTCATCCTGGACAGCGGCAGGTCGACCGTCCTCAACGACGACGTGTCCGAGGTGCTGGCTTGCATCCGCTGCGGCGCCTGCCTGAACGTCTGCCCCGTCTACCGCAGCGTCGGCGGTCACGCCTACGGCGACATCTACCCGGGTCCGGTCGGGGCGGTCCTATCACCGGTCCTCTTCGGATTCGACGGCCGGGAACAGCTCCCGTACGCCTGCACGCTGTGCGGCGCCTGCCTCGAGGTCTGCCCGCCCCGTATCGATCTCCCCCGAATGCTCGTCAACCTCCGCGAACGGGTGGCGGCCGAGGGTGACGCCTTCTCCTGGCTCGGCCCGGCCATGAAGGCGTACGAGTTCACCGCCACACGCCCGGTGATGTGGAGGGGAGCGGTCGATGGGGCATCGCTGGCCGGCAAGGCGAAGCGGGGCGGCTGGTTCACTCGCCTCCCCGGACCGGGGAAGGCCTGGACCGCGGTTCGGGATCTTCCTGCTCCTTCACGACAGTCGTTCCGTCGCTGGTGGAAGAAGAACCATGGAGCGTGAAGCGTTTCTCTCCCGGGTGAGGTCCGCCATCGATCTATCGAGACTCCCCGAAGGTTCTGACACCGACCCGGGCCCGCTGGTGCCGGACCTCCCGCCCGTCGATCTCGTCGAACGATTTGCCAACGCCCTCGAGACGGTCTCGGGGACACTCCACGTCGGTGAAGGACTCGCTGCGATCGATCACATCATCGAGCGGTACAGCCCCGGTCCGCTGCTGGCATGGGACGACGGGGAACTCCCGATCACCGGCGCCTCACAACGCTTCCTCGACGCCGGATGCGGCCTCATCGATGGCACCGTCCCATCTTCGGCCGACGGGAGGGTCGATCATCAGCGGGGGTACTTCGACGTGAAATACGGCCTCACGGGAGCCGAGGCCGCCTTCGCGGAGACCGGTTCGATCGTCGTTCGCTCCGGGCTGGGGCGCCCCCGGATGGCTTCTCTCATACCGCTGATCCACATCGTTCTGCTGCCGGAGGATCGGATCTTCCGGTCCCCGATGCACTGGCTCACCGAGCCGGGGAGCGATGCTGCCGGCGCGGCCAACGTCGTCTACATCACGGGGCCAAGCCGGACCGCCGACATCGAGCAGAAGATCACGCTCGGCGTCCACGGACCAAGAGAACTCCACGTCATCCTCGTTCCTGCGTAGATAGTGGAGGCGGTCTTCCGATAGCTACGCAAGAACGGATGCCGATGCCGGTCGGGCTATTCGCCGACGAAGCGGTGGACATCCACGAGCCAGGCGCCGTTGGACTCGACAAGCCTGATAACTGAGAAACCCTCGGCCAACGCGGGGGTCGTGACCCGTTCCGGTTCGCATACGATGTAGTCGGCGCCGCCCACGACCATCTGATCGCCGATCGTTTCGAGCTTGAAACTCCCGTAGTACTTAGTGACCCAGTCGGCCCGGAATTCTCGCTCCTGTACATCCGTGCCGTAGGAGAGGAACGTGAACTCATCGGTCACGTAACCGAGCATGGCGTCGCCATCAGCGGCGAGCACCGCGTCGTTGTAGCTGGCGAGCGCCTCAGCAGCACCTGCCGGCAGTTCCGCACGAGCGGACTCGGCTCCTTCGGCAATCAACGCGTCACGCTCGGTGGTGACCTCGGCCAGTTGGGTTCCGGCTTCAACAAGTGCCTGGTTCGTCTGGGCGAGTTCCTGTTCGAGCGCGGTGTACTC
>JAUVNV010000014.1 GCA_030599515.1 Acidimicrobiia bacterium | reverse complement strand
TAGGTGCCGAGGAGACGGTTGGTGTTGTTGACCTGACGCGTCTTACCCGTCGGGTCCTCGGGCATCTTGATCGACTTGATCCTGGCGATCTCCTGAATGTCGGAGTACTCGAGCGACGCGACCGTCATCGTGACCAGATCACTGGCGGTTGAGAAGTGGTCGGCGTGGTCGAGACCGTTCGGATTGGCGAACTGGGTATCGCCCATCCCCAGTTCTGCGGCGCGGGCGTTCATCTTCCCGACGAAAGCTTCAACGCTTCCATCGCCGACGTACCAGGCCAGGGTCAGGGCGGCATCGTTGCCGGACCGTACGAGCATGGCGACCAGCAGGTCGTAGACCGTCCAACGCTCCCCCGCCACGAGTCCGGCACTTGATCCCCCACTCGTCGTTGCGATCGTCGGCACCATCACGATCTCGTCGAGGCCAACCTCGTCGAGGACGACCATGGCGGTCATCACCTTGGTAACCGATGCCATCGGACGTCGCTCGTTGACGTTCCACGTTGCAAGCATCACGCCGGTGGTTTCGTCGTACACGGCCCACTCGTACGCACTCACTGTGGGCGGCGGCGCGACCGGTTCTGTCGGCATCGTGGTGAACGATCCGAGCGGCGCGAGGAGCGCGGCAACGAGGGCGGCGGTGGCTGTGGCAATCATCGTTCGAGAAGGTTCCGAAGCCTACCCCTGGCAATGCTTTCTTGAAGCACGGCAGCCGCTTGAGCGCAATCCGCCAGAGTCTCCGCGGCTCGGTGGCGGTTCTCCGGGTTTCGATGGCGCAGCAACGGCGCGACCAACTGACCGAGAAGGTCGGTCTCGCGATCGGCAGCGAGACGGATGGACCGCAGGTGCCTCACCTCCAGGCCGTGGCTGAGCAGGCGATGCGTAGCTCGGGCGATCGAGAGATCATGGTCCCGGAACACGTCGGTCCCGTCCGGGAGTTTCATCGGTTCGAGGATGCCTGCGTCGATCAGACTCGTGAGTTGATGCGCCGACAGCCCGGAGGACCGCATCAGTTCGGCCGGTGTCAGCGAGACACCCGACGAGGCGAAGTACGCCTCGGGCGGCGGGCCCGCTTCGGGCGAGACGGGTGACTCGTCCCCGTGCTCCCAAGCAGTGAGTTTCGACTTGATCACCTTCAGCGGCAGATAGTGGTCGCGCTGCTCCTTCAACACGTACTCGATGCGACGGACGTCCTCTTCGGTGAAGATGCGATAGCCCGATGCAGATCGACTCGGTTCCACGAGACCCTGGCTTTCGAGAAACCGCAACTTCGAGACGGTGACGTCCGGGTACTCGGGTCTGAGGAGATTGATCACCTCCCCGATGCTGCGCGTGCGAGCGGCTCGCAACGGCACTGTGGACATCAGATGTTGCCGCGAGCGACGATGAGATGGAACTTCCCGATGATCACTTCATCGCCTGCGGAGAGAGCGTAGGCATCGGCCCACGATCCGTTGACGTAGGTTCCGTTCGTAGAACCGAGATCCTGGACGCGGAGCTTGTCCCCGTCGACGTTGAAGAGAGCGTGCTCGCGGGACACCGTGATGTCACCGAGGAAGATATCGCAGTTCGCGCCTCGTCCCGCGATCGTGTCGCCGTCGGCGAGGACGTAGGTCAGCCCGGCCTGGGGCCCCGTCTCGACGATGAGCGCCCAACCGAAGGCGCCCGCGACGCTACTGCCCGATGCGCCGCTCGCCGAGGCATCCCGAACGGGGGTGAAAGTGATGGTCGCGTCTCGCGCGACGTCCGGTGTCTGCTGCTCATCATGGCGTGTCATGAACGCATACTACATCAACCCTCGACCGTTCCTTGAGGGTTTGTGCGAGTAGTGAGTACCGAGTACTGGGTATTGAGTACTCCAACCCCGCCTGCTCCAGGCTCAAAGCCCATTGCTCGGCCGGTCGCTGTTCGCTGTCAGCTCTTACTCTTCCGTGAACGCCGTGTACGCCACCGCGTCCATCAGGACGTCGAGGCTCGACCCTTCTGCCGGGGTGATCGTCACGAACCACCCGGCGCCGAAAGGATCGGAGTTGACGAGTTCGGGAGCGTCCATCAGCGGCTCGTTGACGGTGGCCACAACCCCTGAAACCGGCGCGTAGACGTCGTTCACCGACTTGGTGGACTCAACCTCTGCGATGCTCTCGCCGGCTTCCACGCTGCGGCCCACGTCGGGGAGATCCACGTACACGATGTCGCCCAGCGCATCCTGTGCGTAGTCACTGATACCGATCGTCATGGCTCCGTCGATCTCCAAGCGGACCCACTCGTGATTGTCCGTGTATCGGAGGTCTTCTGGGATCTGCACGCGTCGTCTCCTCTCCGTTCGGGCTCACCAGTCTACCGCCTCGGGTCGGTGCCCTCGGCCGCCGATATCGCCGTCCTCATGTCTCCGAGATATCTGAACGCGACCACGTAGTAGGTCACCAGGCCGGGCACTCCGGTGGCGAGCGCTACCCACCACAACCACTTCGTGTCGAGACCGACGGCGACGTAGAAGATCGTGATAGAGATGTAGAGCAGGAGCGTGGCGAGTTTGCCGAGCCAGCGTACGTCGAGCCTTCGAACGCCCTTCGTCCATCCGTAGGCCGCTCCGAACGCGATGACGACCTCTCTGATGATGATCGCCCACGCGAACCACCATGGGAGTACACCGGTCGTCAAGCCAAGGATCACAGCGACTGCAACGGCCAGGCGGTCGGCGATGGGGTCGAGCATCTTCCCAACCTCGGTGACCTGATCGAGTCGTCGTGCGAGGTACCCGTCGATCCAATCGGTGGCTCCGATGATTCCGAGGAGCGCCCCGGCCCATGCGGTCTGGTCGTTCAGAACGAGCCAGACGAAGACCGGGATGAGGAAGAGTCGGAGCACCGACACCGCGTTCGGGATGTTCACTGCTCCTTGCATGGCCTACGACACCTGAACGACTCGGAACCGCACCCGTGCGATCTCCTCATCTTCGAACGAGACGACGAAGGCGTAACCCTTGGCTTCAGCGAACTGAATGTTGTGGAATGGACTCACGATCGGGACGATGCTGGTTGCCCCCGGCGGAAGATTCGGGGGTGCTCCGACCCGGAGCTTCCCCCTGGCTTCGACGTCGAGTCCGTGACCGTCCTCGTCGACGAGAGTGATCACGATCTCGAGTTCACGGTGCCGCTCCTCCGGTTCGATCTCGGCGACCATCGCGAGTGTTAGGTTCCTGTGCACGACCGGCAGTGATCGGGCACTGATCGTGTCGTATCCGCCACCGAGGACGAAGAGCTTCCCTCCCTGAACCTGTGCCGCGTCGGCCAACATCGCCGTGGTGAGTCTCACCGGTCCTCCTTCGATTCGAGAATGTGAATTCGGCCGTTCGCATCACAGCACCGCATCCAGCCTGTGCGCTGGTGCCTGGAATCGGGGCGTGTGACCGGCATTCCGTCACGATACCGCTTTCGAAGTCGTCACCGAGCACGCCGGGGCCGTGGAGATGGCCCGTTTGCACCATGGACCGGGATCGGTGCGTGTCGTACGCTGCGTCCGGGCATCGGCGAGAGGCCAGGTTTACACTTCCGGCATGCCCTCGATGCGCAGGATCGCTGTTCTCACTTCCGGTGGCGATGCTCCCGGGATGAACGCCGCGGTGTGGGCCATGATCAAGCTTGCAGCCGCTCGCGGGATCCACGTCATCGGAGTCGAAGGCGGCTACGACGGACTCATCGATGGCGTCTTCCAGGACTTGACCAGAGCGCTCGACGGCGGAGGTCTCGCCCCGGTCGCCGGCCTCGACTGGCTCGCGGGCACGGGCGGCACCTTCCTCGGCTCGTCGCGGTGCCCACGGTTTCGAGGGCCCGAGGGCCGTGCCCGGGCGTGCGCACGCCTGAGCGACGCGGATGTCGACGGCCTCGTTGTCATCGGCGGCAACGGTTCCTTGACCGGAGCGCACCTCCTCGCGAGCGAGTGTGGTGTTCCCGTGGTCGGCATCCCGGCCTCGATCGACAACGACATCGGCGGAAGCACGGACGCCATCGGCGTCGACACGGCACTCAACACGATCATCGAAGCCTGCGACCGGGTATCGGACACGGCCCGTTCTCACCACCGTGCGTTCGTCCTCGAGGTCATGGGACGGAGATCCGGATATCTCGCCATGGCATCGGCCGTAGCAGCGACCGCGGACGCTGTGCTGCTCCCCGAACAGCCCCGCGACGCAGCGGAGACACTCGACCAGCTCGAAGACCTGCTGAGGCGCAGTTTCTCCACCGACCGCAGCAAGCGCCGCGTTCTGATCATCAAGGCTGAAGGTGTGCCAACGCCCACACTCCTGCTTGCCGAACAGCTCCAGGGTCGGGTCGAGGATCTCGAGAACGTGTCGGTTCGCGGCATCGTGCTCGGACATCTCATCCGGGGAGGCCACCCGACGTACCACGACCGGATGATGGCCGGTCGTTTGGCATTGGCAGCTCTCGATGCTCTCAGCGCGGGATCCTCCGACGTGATGGCCGGGTGGCAGGCGAACATCGGAACCAGGACGCAGGATCCGCACGTGTCCATCGTCTCGCTCTCGGACATGCTCACGGAAACCGACCGACTTCTCGACGGCACCTCCGACGTCACGACGATGAGGATGCGTCTTATCCGCGAGGTGCAGGGCGTCCTCGCGCTCTAGAAGCGCACTCGCCAGAACTCGCGGTCGTCCCCGACGCCACGGATCAGAACGAGATCGATGTCGTTCTCGCCGTCCACGAAGGCGTCGGGCGGGATCATCGCTCCGTATTCCGTCTTGCCGTCATCCGTCTCACTCGAACGCGTAACCGCCGCGATACGACCGTTCACGGCGATCGCGAGGACGAGGTCACCGCCGCGGGAATCGCTGCGTCGGATTGTGCCACTGATCCACGCCGGCAAGGACGGACCAGCCAGGTCGACGACTCCGAAAGCGTTGAGGTCGCGCACCGTCGCCGCAACGTCGCCGTCGGATCGCACGTCGAACTCCTCGATTCGCCTGCCCAACAGGTCGGCGTGACCCGGTGGGGCGAGGCCGAACGGCCCGCCGGTCCCGAAGTGATCGATCTTGCGAGCGGCGACCGCCCGGGCCTCTGACCCGTCGGTTCCGAAGACGATGGTGCCTTCGCTTCCCTCGATCCGGCTCTCCGCCCGCTCGGGTCTGTCGTTTCCGAACAGCGACATGCCGTCCGTCATCCACGGCAGCTCGATCCCGAGCACGGACGCGATCGTGGGCAGAACGTCGATAGTCTCCGCCCGATAGTCGTCGATCCCTCCTTGCTCCTGGTGGGGGCGCTTGATGAAGAGCGGGATGGCGGCGATATCACCGACGGTGTTTTCCGTAGCAACGCGACGGTGCGGAACACCGGGACGCACGGTGATCCCGTGATCGGCCAGGACGATGATCATCGTGTCGTCGTAGAGCCCGGCCTCCTCGAGTCGGGCGATCAGATCTCCTATGACACCGTCGACGTACCCGACCTGCGCGAGATGTTGCTGGTAGGCCTGGTCGACGAGCCAGACGTCATCGCCCCAACCGGGGCTCTTGCTCCCCGGAGCCGCTCCAGGTGACGGATAGGTCTGGCCGGAGGGGAGATACGTCCACGGGCCGTGCGGGACAAGCGCGTGGAGGAAGAAGAGCCGCGGTTCGTCACCGGTCGTTCCGACGTTCTGTATGAACTGGGCGACCGGCAGGCGTCGATCCGCCGAATACGTCAACTCCTGAAAACGAGCGGTGATGTCCACTTCATCCCCGCCTTCCCCACCGGAGAAGTTGGACCACGTCGTGTCGACCGGAGGTAGATGATCCGCCATGTCGTCGGGCAGGAAGAGGTGGCCGGAGACGATCCTCAGATCATCGACGAGCGCCCTCCACCGTTCCGCGACGGGACCTACCGGTCGGGTCGTGTTCTTGCATGCGTACTCGGGACACAGGTCGGTCACGGCCTCCTGAACATGGAGGTCGTACGAATCCGCCAGCAGCGTGAACAGCGTGAATGGGTGATCACCAGCCGTCGGCAGCTTGTCCATGGGCGGGTTCGTCCCGGAGAGAATGGCAGGAAGCGAGTTCTCAGTCTGTTGCTGCACGGTAACGGCGTTCCTGAACCACGTTCCGTCCTCGGCGAGCCGGGCGAAGCCCGGGTAGACATCCTCCTCGATGTTCCCGTCGCCGTCCATGAGGGACGCGACCGGGAACTCGTCGAATATCACCATCACGATCGGGGCGGGGTTTTCGACGGTGATCTGAGACGGCCGCGCGACCTCGCTGGACGCGAACACGAGTTGGGACACCGACGACCCGAAGAGGAACAGACCGAGGATGACGACCGGTGCGATGGCGGCGTACCGTCCGACCGACCGAAGTGCCTCGTAACGGTAGAAAGCAACCGCCAAGAGCACACCGGTGGCGCCGGCGAGCACCATTTCGAGCCATGCCGGGAATCCGGCGGCCGGCGTGATCGAGACGATCTGGAGAGCAAGGATGGCGCCCAGGATCGCCAGGACGACCCCATGCACGACGGTGCCCGTGGGCGAATGGATCTTTCTGATCCCGGCGACGGCGAGTCCGATGAGCAGCGGTACTCCGAGGGTCAGCATGAGAGCGAGGAGAAGGATGTCGATCTGTGGCGCCGCCCGCGCCAGGAAGAACTCTGCGTTGCGCCCGAGCAGATCGAGCAGCGGTTGGGCCACGGCGAACACGAAGAGAACGACACATGACAGGATCACGTCGAGCGACCGGACCCCGTCTGCCCTCGATCGGGACGTGGTGTCGGTCATCGTCGGGCGATCGGCCGGAGATCGAACAAGCGGCGGGTGCCCCCCGGTAGTTCGCCTTCGCGCTCGATCACGAAATGCTCCTTCACAAGCGACCGCAGATCCGCCTCGTTGTAGTCCCGGTGGATCTCATGGGGCTTTCTGTTGAGAGTGAGCGCCCGAACCATCGGATCCTCCGGCGAGACGAACTCGAGGATCACCCTCGCCCTCAGATCGGCCAGCCACTCGACGACCGCTCGCAGCGGGATGTTGCGCCCGATGACGAGGTGGTGGATGACCGCCAGGAAGAGAACGAGATCCGGGGACGACCGATCGACGAGCGGTGGTCGCTCGAGGCCGCGCCACCCGACGCCGGGCGACGGGTCGGCCAGATCCTGAACCAACTGAAGAACGTTGTCGGGGCCGTTCGCCTTCACAGATCGGTAGAACTCGTCGAGGATCACGGCGTCGGCATCGAGGGCGAGAACGTAGTCTGCGACCCCCGCTGCCAATCTCGAGAAGTAGCCATCGTTGGCGCCGACGTCCCAGACCGCGGTCGGGGCGTCGGCACCGAGCGCATCCGTGATGAAGGCTGCCTTCGCACCCCGGTGAACTCGCACGTGATCGCACTCCGTGGCGTATCGGTTCCAGCGGGACGAGCCGGGATTCCAGTCGAGTCCGCTCACGATGCGCCGGAGTCCGCTCACGTTGGATTCGATCATCTCCTTGCTGAACCCGGCTTCTTTCAGCTCCGAACGGATGTTCCGCCCCCCACCGTGATCACGTCGTTCGGCCCGGGCCGGGAGGGTCACGTGCAGCAGGCCGCTCCTGCGTAGCAGATCCCGTGAGGACATCACCCGGCGGAGTTCCTCCGCAGTGAGACCGTCAGGCTGGCCGCGCATCCACGGCTGGAACGGGATACCAACGCGCGCCGTCAGCATCAACGGATACAGGTACTGGCGAAGGAACTGGCGGTAGCCGACCCAGATGTCGCCCTGCTCGAGAGTTTCGAACGAGCCGATGTCGATGAAGACGGGTTGCCGGCCGCGCCACTGCACGTTGTACGGCGTCGAGTCTTTGAGGATCATGTCCTCTGCGAGCGCCGCCGAGAGAAGGTCGAGTTGGAGCATGGCGGCGTCGCGAAGCATCGAGAAGGTCCACTCGTACGGGTACGAGACGACGGGGATCCGCTCATGTCTCAGGACCCCGACCCATTGACTTCCGTCGATAGGCTCGACACCGACCGCTGGCTCCGTTCCCACGATTCGACCGGCGGCGACACCCTCGGCGAAGAACCGGGTCGCTGCGACCTTCTGCCAGTTCTCCATCGAACGATCGTCGAGCGCCCGGTAGATCTCACCGTCCTGGTGGAAGACCCGACTCCCGGGGTCGCGGAACGAACCCGCGTCGACCCGGCGGCCGGGATCCCCGCCGCCTATTCCGGTGTGGCCCATCGCGGAACGCGGGGTTGCGTCGTCCACCATGTTCGGACCGGGCGTCAATCTGCCGACGGTTTCGGTGCCGTGGACCTGTCGGCTTCACTGCCGGCAGCATCCGCCGGCGCCTCTGCCGCCTTGTTCCTCTTCGCCAACCGACTCCGCTTCGTCTTGAAGAGAACCGCAACGCCCGCAGTGCCTCCCAGCAGAGCCTGGACGATCAGGGTTCCGGTTCCGGGATCGAGATATGCGAAGTGAGTCATGAAAACCCCCGCACCGTCCGTCGAAGACGGTGCTCGCGGTGGCGCGTGTGATGGCGACCCGACGAAGTGTAGCGCCGGATGCGGTTTGGGTCGGCTGGGACCGCTGCAGCGCTCGGCGACCTTGCCGCGTGATTCCCGGCGCGAGCCGTGAACCGGTACCGTGAGCGCCGTGGAAGCACGCACCTACGTCCTTGCCATCGATCTCGGTACCTCCGGTCCGAAGGTCGCTCTCGTCTCGAACCGCGGCGAGGTCGTTGCCAAGGCAACCGGATCTGTCGACCTGATCCTCCACGACGGTGGAGGCGCGGAGCAGGATCCGCATGCCTGGTGGAGCGCGATCGTCGAAGCGGTCCGACAGACGGTTGCCGATTCTCCGTCGATGGAGATCGCGGCCGTTTCCGTCACAACGCAGTGGTCGGGCACCGTCGCCGTCGATGCTGGGGGCGCACCGATCGGCAACGCGATCATCTGGATGGACTCCCGCGGCGCTCGCTATCTCAAAGATCTCACGGCCCCGGGGCGAGTCAAGATCCAGGGATTCGATCCGCGGCGAGCACGCCGGTGGGTCACCTACACCGGAGGTGCACCCTCGGGAGCGGGGAAGGACCCGATCGCCCACATCCTCTACTTGAGGAACGAGCGTCCCGACGTCTACGACGCCGCCGCGACGTTCCTCGAGCCGAAGGACTACATCAACCTTCGGCTCACCGACCGGACCGTCGCGTCCTACGACTCGATCGCGTTGCATTGGCTCACCGACAACCGTGACCCGGATTCCGTCGACTACGACGACGTTCTCCTCTCCTACGCCGAACTCGATCGTGAGCAGCTCCCGGCCCTCTGCCATGCCACCGATGTGATCGGCGGATTGACCGCTTCCGTTGCCGAGGAGTTGGGACTCCCGACGGGAACTCCCGTCGTGGCCGGAACACCGGACGTTCACTCTGCGGGCATCGGCGCCGGGACCGTGCGCGACTACGCCGCACACCTCTACATCGGCACGTCATCGTGGCTCAGCTGTCATGTTCCGTACAAGAAGACCGACCTGGTGCACTCGATCGCGTCCCTGCCGGCCGCCGTACCAGGACGGTGGCTTGTGGCCAACGAACAGGAAACGGCGGGCAAGGCAATCGACTGGCTGGCTGCGATCCTCTACCCCGATCGCGACATCGACGGATCGGTGTACGAAGAGCTCAACACGGTGGCGGCCTCTGTTCCTCCCGGATCGGGTGGCGTGATCTTCACGCCGTGGCTCTACGGCGAACGCACCCCGGTCGAAGATGCCAACCTGCGAGCCGGATTCTTCAACCAGTCCCTCGACACGGGCCGGGGGGAGATGATCCGCTCCGGGTTCGAGGGAGTGGCATACAACACCCGCTGGCTCCTCGAGACGGTGGAGCGTTTCACGAAGCGGCGCCTCGATCCCATCGCCATGGTCGGCGGCGGCGCTCGATCCGCCCTCTGGGCTCAGATCCACGCCGACGTGCTCCGTCGCACGATCATCCGACGAGAGGATCCGATCTGGGTGAACGTGCGGGGCGCCGGGATGCTCGGACATGCCGCCCTCGGACACGTCGAGTGGAACGAGATCGACGAGATGGCGCCGATCGCCGCCACCCATGAGCCGAACCCGAACAATCGGCACGTCTACGACGGTCTCTACGACGCGTTCCGTCGCATCCACAAGGCCAACCGCGGCATCTACCGCCGACTGAACGGCTGAGGATCACATGAGCGCTATCGACCGAGCCAGGAACCTCCTCGACAGACTCCCACCCCGCATCGCGGCGGCGATCATCGGAGGAGCGGGGAAGATCCCCAAAATGCGGGGCGTCCTCGAGGCCGAGTACGAAGCGATGCTCGATGCTGCGCCGATCGTGCGACCGGAAGCCGACGTGCCCGTTTACTCGCGCCTCCCCGAGGTCGGTCGGGACCGTAGTGAGATCGTCGGGTTCGTCGCGGCGCTCGCCGAAGCGGAACGGGGCGACTGGAGCGACGGCTACGCGTCGGGCGCCGTGTACCACGGGAACACGGAGCACATCGAGTTCTTGAACGAGGTCTACGCCTTGCAGTCACAATCGAATCCGCTTCATCTCGACGTTTGGCCATCGGGCATGAAATTCGAAGCCGAGGTCGTTGCCATGACGGCAGGGATGCTGGGGTCCGGCGCCGCAGCACAAAACGGCGACGAGATCGTCGGGACCGTCACCTCGGGGGGCACGGAGTCGATCATCATGGCCATGAAGGCGTACCGGGATCGTGCAGGGATCGCCAAACCTGAGATGGTCATCCCCAGCTCGGCGCACGTGGCCTTCGACAAGGCGGCTGCGTATTTCGGGTACAAGCAGATCCGGGTTCCGGTCGACGGCGACTATCGCGCCGATGTCGATGCGATGGCCAACGCCGTCACGAGACGGACGGTCGTCGTTGCGGGCTCTACCCCGGGTTTCCCGCACGGCGTGATCGACCCCATCCCCGAGCTCTCCGACATGACCCGCGAGCGCGGAGTGGGCTTCCACGCCGATGCGTGCCTCGGAGGCTTCGTGCTCCCCTGGGCGGAGCGACTCGGGTATGAGATCCCTCTCTTCGACTTCCGGCTTCCCGGCGTGACGTCGATGTCGGCCGACACTCACAAGTACGGGTACTCCGCCAAGGGAACGTCGGTCGTCCTGTACCGTGGTCGGAATCTCAGAAGACATCAGTTCCACGTGGCCACCGAATGGCCAGGAGGGCTCTACTACTCCCCCACTCTCGCAGGAAGCCGCCCGGGAGCGCTCCTGGCGACCGCGTGGGCCGCACTCGTGTCGATGGGCGAAGACGGCTACCTCCACGCCACGGAATCGATCTTGACGTCAGGCGCCCGGATCCGGGACGGCGTCGGCGAGATCGAGGGTTTGCACGTCCTCGGCGACCCCCTGTGGGTCATCGCGTTCGCGTCCGACGACGTCGACATCTACGAGGTGATGGCCCGAATGGCCGAGCGAGGATGGAGTCTCAACGGCCTGCATCACCCACCGGCCGTGCACATCGCCGTCACCCTTCGCCACACCCAGCCCGGTGTCGTGGAACGCTTCCTGGACGACCTCTCAGATGCCGTTGATGGGGCCCGGGCCGCGGGCGGTGAGGCGACCACGGGCGCTGCACCGATGTACGGCATGGCCGCTACGTTCCCCGCCCGCGGCGCCGTCAACGAGTTGATGACCCGCTACATCGACCGGATCTACGAGATCGACGAGGAGTGAGAGAGCGCCGGCATCAGCTCGGTGGCTTCTTGCTGTACCCCAGCCCTTCCCTGGAGGGCGCCTCGCCTTGCATCTTGTGGGCCAGCGCCTTGAATCGCTCGAACTCCTCGTTGAGCCGGTACCGGCTCGATACCGACGAGACCCATGCCGCCACAGCGGTGGCGACCTCTTCGTATCTGCGACAGTCGGGGTCGAGTTCCTTGATCACGACCATGGGTGCAGCCGACGGGTAGATGACGGCACCGAATCCATTCTCCTCATCGCCGGTGATATCCCACTCGACGTGCACCGGCTTTCTCTCCCATGGCGTCTTCACGTGGTCCTCCGATGCCACCGGCTCACACGGCCCTTGACGTCGACGGTAGCGCCCGAATCTGCGCTGTCGACCCGATCCGGATCCTGCGGTCGGTTGGAAGTGACCCCCCGGGCGATAGGATTGCGGTGGCCGCACTCTCCACGTCGGGAAGACTATGACCGCAATCGAAGCCTTCGAGAGCCTCCGCACGCGCGACGTCGAAGACTTCGACGACATCGGTCTCGTTCTCGACGAACTGGAGAGCAGGCCTCTGGCTCCTGCGCCGGACGACGTCCCCTTCCTCGCCCGCGTGGCGCGAGGGGTCGCTTTCGTGACCTTCGCGTACGACATCGACGGTGTCGCTATGGAGATCGCCAAGTACGGCATGGCCGTTGTCGCCTTGCTCCGCGAGGAGGGATACGAGCCCAGGGTGCACTGCGTCGGCGGCAACTTCGCGGAGAAGGTCGACGTGGTGCTCCCGGCGGATTGCCCACGGATCTTGCTCCACACCGCAGACGGGTGGGACAAGTGGGAGGGCGGAAAGTGGTTCGCCCGACTCTTCTTCGAAGACATGCCGCAGGGCAGCGCTGCGTCGCGCAAGATGGCGGCCAAGATGTGGTCCGAGTCGGTGCGCATGGCCGAGGAGCTCGCGACGCTTGTGGCCGACGAGGAGATCGGTCTCCTGATCCCGGTCAACGTGAACTCGAACCCAGGTAACTTCGCCCTGGCCCTCGCGATGGTCCTCGTGTCCGAGGTGACCGGATGCCCCGTGCTGAACAACAACCACGACTTCTACTGGGAAGGGGGCCGCCCGACCGAGGAGCGGCCGCCCGGCGAACCGCCCGGGCCGCGCGACCATTTCTTCCGCAATCACGAGAACCGGGCCTTCTTCGACGTCTTCCGGCGCATCCTGCCCTGGAACGGTCGGCGATGGATCCAGGTCAACATCAATCCGCTCCAGTCTGCGCGGCTGGTCGAGCAGGACGGGTTCGCCGCCGATCGCGTCTTCCTCGTCGGCACGGGAATCGACGAGGGATTCTCCCAACCGCGTTCCCCCCAACTGAAACTCGAGTACCGACGACGAATGGCGCACATCCTCTCCGACGGGGAGTCGACGATCGCCGCCACGCCGGTGGCCGACTTCCTGGAGCACACGAATGCGTGGATGGGCGACCAGCATCCGGTCGTGTGCGGCCTGCGAGAGGGCACGATGCTCGACCTCGCCTCCCCGGACACGCTGGTCCTGCTGCAGCCCACCCGGGTCGTACCGCGCAAGCGCATCCCCCGGGACTGGGAACTGATCGGCGCCCTGCTGCAGCACCCCTCGTTCCGGGACGAGTTCGAGCGGCGCACGGACATGGCCCTCGTCTTGCTGGTCACCGGGCCCGTGCCGATCGAGCACAGAAGCGACGCCGAGGACGTGCTGAACGCCTTCGTCGATGTGTTGGACTCCGTGCCCGAGTCGATCGGTGAGCGACTCTTCCAGGCGTTCTCCGTGGGAAACCAGAACCATCCATCCCTGTCCGAGAGCCTGGAGATCTTCGATATCTACCACAGCGCCGACATGGTCTTGTTTCCGAGCGAAACCGAGGGCCGGGGACTTCCCATCCCGGAATCAGCGGCGGCGGGCATCCCGATCGTGTGCTCCCGGTACGATCCCGTTCTCGTCTTCGACGACGTGGTAGGGGCGAACCGCCCCGAAGACGAACGGTTGCAGTACCTCGAGTTCCCCGAATCCACGTTCGATGACGATCTCCTCGAACGGATCACCTCCATGCTGCTTGATCCCGCATCCTTCGCGGACCGGACGCGCCACAACCGGGACGTCGTTCGGTCTCGCTACTCGTTGCAGAACCTGCAACGCTCCTTCTCTGAGTACCTGCTCCGCCTTGAGACCGTCTACGAGCCGTAATCCGGAGGCACACTCCCATGCACATCTGCTTCATCGAGGACACGTACCTGCACGGCGGAACCCAGATCTGGGTCGCCGAGGCCATGCGGGACTTCATGGCCAAGGGTCACGACGTGACGCTCTTGACGGCCGCCGACGGTTTCAACGCCCGGGACGGCCTCTTGACCGACGCACGGGTGGTGACCTACGACTTCAACGACGTGGTCGCCGAAGACGAGAAGCATCGCGACATCTGGAAAGATGCGCTGTCCGGCACCGACGTGGCGGTGTGCACCGTACACCCTCCACGCGACGGCTTCCATTGTTCGGTGTTCGCCGCCCGTTGCATCGAGGAAGCGGGACTGAGCACGATTCTGGAGCCGAAGACGGGCACGATCGTTCCTGAGTACGAACGCGAGTTCTATCTGCCCCCGCGTGACATCCAGAGCCACGTGATCTCCATCACAGATTTCACGCGTCGCTACCTGATCGACACCCTCGAGATCCCGGAAGATGGAGTCTCCCTCGTATATCAGGGAACGGAGGTCTCGCGTTTCACCCCCAACGAACAGCGACGTCGGGAGGCCGAGGAACGCTACGTATTGCCACCAGGGGCGGCGCCGATTCTGGGCAGCGTGGGTTCCTTCGAGCACCGCAAGGGACAGGTTGTGCTGCTCGAAGCCGTCGCCGAGATGCGGACGACGCTTCCCAACGTGCATCTGATGCTCGTGGGAGACGGCCCCGACGAGGGGTTGTTGGAGGCCAAGGTTCGCGAGATGGACCTCGAAGCGAACGTGACCTTCTTCCCCTTCACGCAGGAACCTGTCCACGTCTTCGAGGTCATCGACATCCTCGTCCTCTCGAGCCTCTACAAGGAGGGGCTGCCCAATGTGATACTCGAAGCGATGTCCATGCGCCTGCCCGTCGTCGCGTCTCGGTTGGCGGGCGTCCCGGAAGTCGTGATCGACGGCCGCACGGGTTGGATGACCGAACCCGGCGACGTTCACGACCTGGCCCGTGCCGTCGAGCGGCTTTGGGAGGACCCGGCTGCCTGCCGGGAGATGGGGAACGAAGGTCGCAGGCTCATGGAAGAGAAGTTCGACAAGGTCCATCAGTTCGACGCCTTCCTCGATCACTTCGAGACCCAAGTCGGTCACTCGTGACGACCGGGGATTCCCGCGTCCCTCCCCCGTCTCACCGGCCGGTTCCGACTCCTTGAACACGTCAACCGATGCCGGATTCGACGATGCGATCCTTCGCGATGTCGCGTCTCGCGTGCCCGAACTTGCCCGCGCCGCGCACCTGGACATCACGACCCTCGTCGGAGGCCTCACCAACAGGAACTACCTCGTCGGCACCGACGACATCCGGTTCGTCATTCGGATCGCCGGAAGGAACGGCCCGCTGCTCGGCGTCAACCGGGTCAGGGAGAAGCACGTGATCGACATCGTTGAAGCGGCAGGCATCACACCGCAGGTCGCGACGTTCGTCCTACCGGACGGGCACTGCGCGACGCGATTCATCGCCGAAGCCCACGCGCTCAGCATGGACGAGTTCACGTCACCCGCAATGGTGCCGCGCCTAGCCGGAAAGCTGCACGACGTGCACAACCTCGGACGCGTCGAAGGCGTGTTCGATCCGTACGATGACATCACGCGCTGGATGAGCCTGCTCACCACACACGGCACACCGTTGCCTTCCCGCCTCGAACCGCTCCTCGAACTCGTCACCGCATCGAAAACGATTCGACCCCGACCATCCGAACGCGAGATGGTGCTCTGCCACAACGATCCCTACCACCTGAACTTCCTCGACAACGGATCGCTCTGGCTCATCGACTGGGAGTACGCAGGCATGAACGACCCGATGTACGACCTTGCGGGCGTCGGATACACACTCGGCGACGAGGGTCGTGACCTGTTGCTCGAGTCCTACTACGGAACGGTTGAACCGGGAACCCGTCGCGGCCTCGAAGCGCTCATCCCGGTGTACCTGTGCTGGAACGTGGCGTGGTCGCTCATCCAGATGAATGGCGGTCTCGAAGGATTCGACTATCTCGACTACTCCGAAACACTCCTCGATTGGATGCCGGCGCTCCGAGATTGAGTCATCCGTCTCGTCGGGCTGGCCGGATTTGAACCGGCGACCTCTTGACCCCCAGTCAAGCGCGCTGCCATGCTGCGCCACAGCCCGGACTCCGTCATCCTACCGTCGGCTCCAACGAAGCCTCCGTCGGGGAATCGCTCAACCTTCGGTTTCGAGTTCCTCCACGACGACAATCGCTTCATCGGGGATTCCGTCTCCGTCAAGGTCCACTGCAACAACGTCGGCTACCACGGCTTCGACGTGATCCAGCACACCGTCACCATCGAGATCGATCCCGGTTGCTTCGACCACAACCGTCTCTGAGACATCCGGGAGGCCATCTCCCGTCGTGTCGTACGCGACCGTTGTGGTCTCAGTGACCTCGATCGTGTCGGGCGTTCCATCACCGTCGAGGTCCATGACAACCTGCTCGGTGATGACACGGGTCCCAACATCGGGCACGCCGTCTCCGTCGACGTCGACCACCGTCTCGACGATCGTCGTCGTCTCAACGATGTCGGGAGTCCCGTCCCCGTCGACGTCGATCTCCTTCACCTCCGTGCTTGTGACGGCGACTCCGTCGGCGATCCCGTCGCCGTCGATATCGATCTCGGAGACCACCACGTCCGACATGACGATCCCGTCGTCGGTAGCACCGATTGTGACCTCTTCGACCACATCCTCGACCACGGCCTCTTCTGCGATCGTTTCGGACTTCTCGTCGAACCTGGAACTCATCGTGCTACCTCTGTGTCTGGGGAGAGAGCAGGGTACCCGTGCCTCCGCACCCATGCCACCAGTGACCCGACTTGCTAACCCACGACTCGATAGGATTGCCCGATGCATCTTGCGTCCCGGCACGTCGCCACATCCCGAACGTCTCCTTCATGAGCGTGACTCCCGACTGGTTCATCCTCATCATGGGGCTCACCGGCGGCCTGGCGATCTTCCTGCTCGGAATGGATCGAACGGTCAGCGGACTCAAGGGAATCGCCGGGAATCGTCTGCGATGGATCCTGTCGCACCTCACCGGGAATCGCTGGTTCGGCGCAGCGACCGGTGCCGGCATCACGGCCATCATCCAATCATCGAGCATCACGACCGTGGTGGTTGTGGGTCTGGTGTCCGCCAAAGCGATGAACCTGACCCAGTCTGTCGGCGTGATCTTCGGGGCGAACGTCGGCACGACAATCACCGCACAGATCATCGCATTCAAGGTGACGAAGTACGCCCTCGCCGCAGTCGCGATCGGGTTCGCCATCGAATTCTTCTCGCGATCGGAGCTCGTTGAACGCATCGGCAGAGCCGTCATGGGTCTAGGCCTCGTGTTCTTCGGTATGTCCGTGATGGGCCTCGCCATGCAGCCCCTCACCGAGTACCAGCCATTCCTCGACGCCATGGCCGCCATATCCAATGTCTGGATCGGTGTCCTCATCGGTGCGGTCTTCACGGCCCTCATCCAGTCTTCGTCGGCGACAACGGCCATCGTCATCGCCATGGCCGCTACCAACCTGATCTCACTTGACCTCGCCATCGCCCTCGTGCTCGGCGCGAACGTCGGAACCTCGGTTACCGCGCAACTCGCTGCCATAGGGAAGCCGGTTGAGGCCAAACGAGTCGCGATGGTTCACACGCTGTTCAACGTGATAGGAGTCCTGATCTGGATTCCGTTCGTGCCGTTCCTCGCCTCGGTCGCGATCCGTCTCTCCCCCGTCGGTGACGTTGCCCGACAGGTCGCGTGGGCACACACCGTCTTCAACGTTGCCAACCTCCTCCTGTTCATCTGGTTCACCAAGTGGTTCGCGAAAGCGGCCACCTACCTCGTGAAGGACCGTGCGGCGGCGGAGACTCCCGTCATCGAAGCTCGATATCTCAGTCCGGACCTCCTCGCGACACCCTCCATCGCCCTCGACCGCGCCCGGATGGAGATCGCCCGGATGGGCACACGAGTCCGAGACATGGTGATTGCAGGCGTACCGGCAGCGATCTCCGGCACGGAGACCGAACTCGCCGCCGTCGAAGCCTCCGACGACGAAGTCGACGAACTCCACGGCCAGATCGTGACCTACCTCGGGCGCATCTCCGAACGCGACATCACCCGGGAGCAGACAGAAGAGCTTCTCGGTCTCCTCGAGGCGGCCGGCGACATCGAAGCCATCGGCGATGCCGTGGAGACCAATCTCGTCTCATCCGGACGGCGCCGCGTCGCGGCCGGTCTCGTAATCTCGCCGTCGACCGTGGATGTCATCAACGGCATCGCGACCGAGGTGACGATGGCCGTTGATATCGCCGTCGGCGCCGTCGGTCGCGGCAGTCCTGAGGCTGCTCGCCGAGCCATTGAGATGAAGCCGGAGATCACCGCCCGGACGTCCGACGCCATCCAGTATCAGCTTGAACGGCTCACGGTAGATGAGCCGGATCGGATCGAGGCGTATCGGATCGAGGCTGACATCATCGAGGATCTGAAGCGCATCTACTACTACGCGAAACGTGCAGCCCGGGTCGGTGTCCCGGAAGAGCGGCCGACGGAGCCTTCTGAGTAGTCGGACATCTGCGTCTACCCGGTGATCCAATCGATGAGGACCCCGAGTCCCTGGATGAGCCTCCACCCGAGGTACAGGGCCGTGGCGCCGATGAGGAGCATGAACCCGATCGGCCAGCGTTGTTCCTCGGCGCTCTGGTCCGGCTCTTC
>JAUVNV010000062.1 GCA_030599515.1 Acidimicrobiia bacterium | reverse complement strand
GATCGTATCTCCTGGGGTCTCTACATCTCGGCGTTCGTGTTCTTCATCGGCATCAGCCACGCCGGGACGCTGATATCGGCGATCCTGCGGGCGTCGAAGGCAAGATGGCGTGCACCGGTTACGAGGATGGCCGAGTTCATCACCGCCTTCTCGCTGATCATCGGTGCCTTGTTCGTGGTGATCGACATGGGTCGTCCGGAGCGTATCTTCAACGTCTATCTGTTCGGCCGTTGGCAGTCTCCGATCATGTGGGACGTGATGGCGATCACGACCTATCTGACGGCAAGCCTGATCTACCTGTACGCCCCGATGATCCCGGACCTCGGTCTCTTCCGTGACCGTCTGGCCGATGAAGCAGGGCCGGTCAGGAACTGGATCTACCGGACGCTCGCCCTCGACTGGATGGGGACCCCCACACAGTTCAAGTATCTGGGGAAGGCCATCTCCGTGATGATGATCATCATCATCCCGATCGCCGTTTCGGTGCACACGGTCGTGTCGTGGATCTTCGGTATGACGCTGCGGGTGGGTTGGAACACGACGATTTTTGGCGTTCTCTTCGTCGCCGGGGCCATCTTCTCGGGGATCGCCACCCTGGTCATCGTGCTCGCGGTTCTCCGACGGATCTATCACTGGGAGGAGTACCTCACTCCGAAACACTTCATCTACCTCGGCTACCTCCTGGGGGCGTTCGCAGCGGTCATGCTCTACGTCAACATTTCGGAGTTCGTCACGACGGGGTTCAAACTCGAAGAGGCCGGTGAGTTCGCATTCCGGCAGCTGTTCCTCGAAGACTTCAGCGTGATGTTCTGGTTCTACATCATCGGCGGCCTCATCACCCCGCTCGTCCTGATGGTGGTGCCGAAGACCCGCACGATCGCCGGTGTGGTGACTGCAGCGATCCTCGTCGACGTCGCGATGTTCCTCGAGCGGTACTTCATCGTGGTCACCGGGTTGCGGGTTCCGCTCATGCCGTACGAACCGGCGAACTACTTCCCGTCGATCGTCGAATGGTCGATCTTCGCTGCCGGCCTCGCAGGATTCGCGCTGCTCATCACGATTGCGGTGAAGATATTCCCCATGTTCGCCGTGTGGGAGATGGTCGAGGAGCGTGAGCATGAGGTCGCCTTAGAGATCGCCCAAGCGATCTTGGTGGGTGAGGACATGGGGGACGACGGCGAGGCCTCCGGTGCGGGGGCGTTGGCCGGATCACCCAATCCGGAAGGAGGCGCACTATGACGACACGCACCCGAAGAACAGTGGCCGGTGCCCTGGTGGTCGTGAGCGCACTATTCGTGTTCGGGTTTGCGGTCGGCCCGGTCCTGGCTGCCGAAATCGGTATCGCTGTGGGCGCACCCGAGTCGGCAACCGTGGGCGCCGACGTAGAGGTGAAAGCCATCGTGACCTCAGACAATGAGCCCCTCGAAGGAGCCGTCGTTGCCCTCAGCTACAGCACATCACTGGCAGGCGTCGACGGGCGTGTCGAACTCGTTACCAGTGTCACCGATGCCGAAGGCATCGCCGTCATGATCTACGAGCAACGGGCCGCCGAGAACGGCGAGATGCATGTCGAGTACATCGGCCCTGACGACATCGAGACCGCACCGTTCGTCTTCACGATCGCCGTCGAACGCGAACAGCGGCAGCTTTACGCTCCGATCTCGGGCATCAAGATCCCGTTGCTCAACGGATCGCTTGTGATTGCCGTGATCGCCGGCGTGTGGTCGATGATCGCCTTCTCCGCCTACCAGCTGGTCAGGGTTGGACGTGCGGGCCGGGTGGCGGGGCCGGCATCCCCTGTGGCTGTGGCCTCTGAGCAAGGTTCGGCGTGGGTCGCGACGATTCTCGCCGTGGCCACGGTCCTCACGGCGGTGGGCATGGTGATCGTGTTTCTTCGAACGCCGCTCGCATCCGGGGACCCTCTCCAACCTGAGCGATACCACCGGACGCCGATCGCGTTCCTCGATGCTGACCTGCCTTACGAGGGCGTCGGCCTCGCCGACGATTCTCTCGCTGAAACGGGTGACCCGCTCGCCGATGGCGAGATGCTCTACTTCCAATACGGATGCGCAAGTTGCCACGGCCTTTCGGGGACCGGTGCCGTCGTCGGGCCCGAGTTGCTCGGCCAGGTCGGTTCACTCGGTGGATTCCTCGAAGATGTACGAGAGGGACCGAAGGAGATGCCCGGCTACCCCGCGAACGTGCTTTCGGACGAGGACACGGAGCTGATCCACCGCTATCTGAGAGAAGGCGATGGTGGTTGATTCTCGGATCACCGGCCGTCGATGGTGGCGGTACAAGAGGTCGTGGTTGATCGGTCTGCCCGTCGTGTTGGTGCTTGCCGTGGTCGGGCTCTTCACCTGGGGCAGCTTCCAGCCTCGTCCGGCAGGTTTCGAACCGAGTGCGGTGGCCGTCGAGATGGGCACGCCGGTGGCTTCGTCGGATGACGTGGGGATTGAGGCGGTCGTGGTGACCGTGGTGGAGCAGGCACCGATCCGCTACACGGTGGACGCCGTGAGTACTGTCGATTGGGTTCTCTTCGACTTCGACGAGGGTCGGGTAGTGGACGGCGATTTCGCAACATCCGGATGGGATGTGGCGTTCCGACGCACCAAGTTGCTCACCAACTCGGGCGTAACGAATCCGGCAGGGCCGGGTGGAGCGTTCGACTTGGGTGAGGTTCCACTGGAGACGGCGAGCCCGCCGACATCGGTCACATTCGCCATTGACGTCTACGGAGGGGAGGACGAAGACGAAGCGGAGAATCCGGCAGCGGGTCATTGGTACTCGTACTCTTTCATCAGCCACATCGTGAGCGCCAAGCCCAACACCTATCTCGTGCGAACCGGCGGCAGTCTCGATGCACTGGTCCAATTCGACTCGTACTACTGCGAGGACGAGGAATCCGGCTGCATCACCTTCCGGTACCGCCTGATACCGAAGGTCACAGAAGCGGGGAGATGATCCCGGGGTTCGGGTGTGCACACGGAGGGCAGCTGTCGTACATGCCGAACCTGTGCACCGCCACCCCGCAAGCGATCCAGCGAAGCGTCCGGTCGTGGTTGCTCCGGTGGAATTTGAGCGCTCCGTCGTTTGCGCCGCGATGAGATCCTCCCGATTGTGCTTGTCCTGTCTGGCTCGCGTACGCTGAGCACATGGCATGGCACGAAGGAACCCTCACCGCTCTCGATCTGGAGGCAACCGGGGTCGACACCCGAACGGCTCGCATCATCGAGGTGGGTCTGTTCCGATTCGAAGCGGACGGTTCGTCAGAAGCGCTCGTCGATCGGCTGATCGACCCGGGAGTTCCGCTGCCTCCGAAGGTGACGGAGCTGACCGGCATCGGACCGGATGACCTTGCTGCGAACGGTGGCATTCCCGCCGACGTTCTCACGGCCACCCTCGCTGTCATCACGTCGCTCGTCGACGAGGGGATCCCGATCGTCGTCTACAACGCGAACTACGACTGGCCGCTCCTGGCGAACGAACTGGCACGTCACGCCCTCGACCCTCTCCCCGCGGTGCCGCCGACGATCCTCGTCGACCCGTTGGTCCTCGACCGCCACGTCGACCGCTACCGCAAGGGGCAACGGACGCTCGGCACCGTCGCCGGCCACTACGGCGTGAGTCTCGAGGGCGCGCATCGCGCCGCAGGCGACGCCGCTGCGACGGTTGCCGTCGCACGTGCGATCGCCGAGCGCTACCCGAAGATCCAGGTCGACGGCGCGGACCTCGTCGCACTCCAGATCAAGGCCCACACCGTGTGGAAGGACTCGTTCAACGCGTACCTCGCCAAGGTCGGAGCCTCCCGGCCGCCGATCACCGAGGAGTGGCCCACGGGCTGACGCGGGTCGTCGGTATCGTGGCCTCGCATCCCGCTCGGACCTCGAAGAGATCGCGACGGCGCCGGAGCAGTCGCGATTCCGACGGCCACCGCTATGTCAATCGGCAAAGGCCCGTTGAGGCGCGGATGCTTGCGTCGATGCTCACGGAACGGCAGCGAAGGCGACGATGGTGCGGCCGGTTGCCGACAGTCGAACCTGCACGTCGGCGGGTGTCGACGTAGGATCGAAGTATGAGTCGTGCGCGGACTCCCGTCCTCCTCGCTCTCGGGGCGGTGATCGTCGCCGCTTCGTGCAGTTCCGTGGATCCCATGTCGGACGTTGCTCTCGCCGAATGCACGGAAGCCGCCCGCGCCGGTGGATCGATCGGCGGAAGCGGCAATCTGCCCTCCACCGTGATCTTCCGGGTTCTCGACGAGGCGATCGCTCCGGAAGGATCATCCGAAGACGAAGTCGAGGCCGCTTTCAAGGCGGCCTTCAACGAGCTCTACGGAATCCCCGTCGACGAGTTCCTGGCGTTCCGTGATGACGCGGATGCGACGACGACGGCACAGCACGGCGAGCCCCCCGCGGTCGGTGAGCACGTTTCGGACGAGTGGTTCGTGCATCGAGACACTGAGCTGATGCAGCTGTGGAACGAACGTCACCCCGAAAGCGCTCGGACGTTCTGCGAGTTCGTTGCGGACGAGGCGACAGCGACGCAGTAGGAAGTGCGCTGCCACTCCGTCGGACCGCGATCTGGCGACGGGCGGGAGCGACTCGATGAGGCCCTCGCGTATGGGAATCCACCGGCGACATGGGGAGTCGGTCGACCCGGCAAGCGGAGACCGTTGCGGGTGACGAACGACTCAACGTGATACGCGAACGCCCGGAAGGGCCGATTGGCGGGCTTCGAAGGGCCGAAACTCCCTAGCGGTGCTCCCGCGAGCGCGGGACACTCGACGTTGTGACGAACGCAATCGCGACGCGCGTGTTGTCCCGGTTCGACGGGAACCCCCCGAGACACGGAGAACGCGTCGCATCAACAGGAGGAAGCCCGGCATGTCGAAACGAGTAGCTCCCCGAGGATTCGTGGTGCTTGGGGCGGTGCTGATACAGCTCTGTCTCGGCGCCATCTACGCCTGGTCGGTTTTCACGCCCGGGCTGAAGGACTCGGGATGGTCGAACACTCAGACGCAGATCGTCTTCGCGGTGGGCCTCGCGACCTTCGCACTGGTCATGGTGTTTGCCGGCCGCAACCTCGCCAGGTTCGGCCCCCGGGCACTCGCGATGGCGGGTGGTATCACGCTCGGTATCGGCTACATGGTCGCCTCGATCGGTGGCGGAACGGACTTCTGGTTCGTCCTGCTCGGTGTCGGACTGATCGGTGGTGCGGGAATCGGCCTCGCCTACGTGGTGCCGATCGCCGTCGGCATGCGTTGGTTCCCCGACCACAAGGGAATGATCACAGGACTCGCCGTCGCCGGGTTTGGATTTGGAGCGATGGTGTGGGTCAAGATCGCGGGATCCTGGGGCAACCTGATCGACAACACCAGCCTGGGAACGACCTTCCTGATCTACGGGATCGCGTTCGCCGTGATCGTTCTCATCGGATCCATATGGATGGTGATGCCGCCCGAGGGTTGGCTACCCGAAGGGTTCGTTCCGCCCGTGACCGCCGGAAAGGGCAGCGACAACTTCACGCCCCGCGAGATGCTCCGTTCGCCGCAATTCCATCTGATCTCGCTGACCTTCGCTGCGAGCGCAGGTGCCGGGCTGATGGCCATTGGGCTGATGAAGCTCTACCCGGTTGAAGTTCTGACCGAATCGGGTCTCGGAGACGTTGAGGCCAGCGCGATCGCCGGAACCGCGATGGCGGTGTTCTTCAGCCTGGCAAATGGAATCGGACGAATCGTGTGGGGCACGATGAGCGACAAGGTCGGTCGCAAGCGATCGGTCGTGATCATGACCGCCAGCCAGGCTGTGTTCCTGCTTGCGTTCATCCCGATGGCCGGCAGCGAGTACACGCTGTACCTCGCTGCGGCCCTGATCGGCTTCAACTTCGGTGGCAACTTCGCCCTGTTCCCGGCCCTCACTGCCGACGAGTTCGGCGACTCCGCGGTGGGTGAGAACTACCCGTGGGTGTTCCTGGCGTATGGAGCCGGCGGGATCATCTTCCCGATCCTCGGTGGCGCACTGGGCGACATGGGGAACTTCCCGCTGGCGTTCGCGATCTGCGCAGGCGCGTGCGCCGTGGGTGCCGTAGCGACAGCCCTCGTGTATCCGCCGAGTCTCGACGAGGCGTCGAAGCCGTTCAGCGTGCACGGCTTCTTGCACAACGCACATCTGACCGACCACGCAAGCGTGTGAGTTGAGCACCCGCGCCGGTTCATCCGGCGCGGGTGCTCAACAACCGCATCGCAGATGCCGTATGTCCGGCGCCCTCGACGCCGCCCTCGTGGCTGAACGACATCTTGGTCTTGGCGTGATACGGCGCGATCGATCCGGCGCCGGCGATCGTAGATCAGGATCCGCCACGAGCAACCTCCGCGTGATTCGTGCCGCACCGCTCTCCGGCAAGTCGTCCTTGAAGAGCGACGGGCTTCGGCGAGACGGGGCAGTCGTTCAACGGTGCACCGCTGGCTCATTGGGCGCCCTCAGCCTCGGCCCGCCGCCTGGCTCAGCAGGGCCGAGCAGCAAGAGGGTCGTTCGTAACATCATGGTGCCATCGCCTCCGCAAGAGCCACGAAACCGGAATGGCCGTGCCGGACCGACATAGGGCCGTTGGCAATAATGTGACGAATGGCCCGATCATTGTCGGTCGGGATTGAGGCACACTTGGTCTTGAGGACCGACCATGACACCGAGCCGCAACGCGCCGGCACCGGGATCTCCTTCATGCTCGAACCTCCCTGGGCCGGGGTTCGGGGGCCGATCCGCTGGTAGCGACCCGTCCCAGCGTCGCCCGACCCATGGAGAACCGATAGAAGCTATCGACGGGATCGACGATCCCGTCGAGGATACGGTCGATCTCTTCAGGATCCTGGGAGTCGATGATGACGGCGAGGTAGCGGACTGCTTCTTCATCGTCCCGGAACTGCGTGGTTTCGAAGCGTTCTGTGTGGGCAGGCCCGTCGAAGAGATGCCGCGCATCACGTCGCGGATCTGCGGCGTGTGCAGCGAGGCTCACCACCTCGCGGCGGCGAAGGCGTGCGACGACACGTTCCACGTGGAGATCCCTCCGGCGGCCCGCAAGCTCCGGGAACTCATGTACTCCGCGTTCTTCACCGGCGATCACCTGACCCATTTCTTCATTCTCGGAGGCCCCGACTTCGTGATGGGTCCCGAATCCCCGCCGGCGGAACGCAACATCTTGGGCATGATCCACAAACTCGGAATCGATGTGGGCAAGGTCGTCATCGAGGCCCGGGCGGCTGCCCACGACATCGTGAAGATCCTCGGCGGGAAGACGATTCACATGGTGACGTCGATCCCCGGCGGAGTGACCAAAGGGGTGACTGCCGAGGAGCGAAGGGAGATCATCGACCGGGCCGGGCAGCTGCTGGAAGCGGCGAAGTTCACGATCGGGATCCTCGACGACGTGGTGCTTGCCAACCCGCAGTATCTGGAGATGATCCTCTCGGACACTTACACCCACCGGTTCCATTCCATGGGCACCGTCGACGAGAACAATCACACGAACATCTACGACGGGATGATTCGGGTCGTCGATCCTGACGGCGTCGAGGTCGTCAAGTACCATCCACGGGACTATCTCGAGCACATCGCCGAGCACGTCGAACCGTGGACCTATCTCAAGTTCCCGTACTTGAAAGCGAAAGGGTGGCACGGTTTCGAGGATGGGTCCGACAGCGGCGTCTATCGGACGAGTCCGCTGTCGCGGCTGAACGTTGGCGACGGTCTGGCGACCCCGCTCGCCCAGGCCGAGTTTGAGCGCTACTTCGAGACGCTGACGGGCGACTCCAGCGGCGCCGTTCCCGTCCATCGGACGCTCGCCAACCACTGGGCCCGCGTGGTTGAGCTCGTCAGCGCGGCCGAGCGGACCATGGAGCTCGCCCTCGACGAGGAGATCATGAGTCCCGACATCCGGGCCATTCCGACCGAGACGCCGACGGAGGGCATCGGATCGCTCGAGGCGCCGAGGGGCACGCTGACGCACCACTACGTCACGGACGAGCGGGGCATTCTCGAGAAGGTCAATCTGGTTGTGGGGACGACGAACAATCACGCTCCGATCAGCATGTCGATCAAGAAGGCCGCCCAGGGCCTCATCACAGCCGGTTCGGAGGTGACCGAGGGCGTCCTGAACAAGATCGAGATGGCCTTCCGCGCCTACGACCCGTGCTTCTCGTGCGCCACGCACAGCCTGCCGGGCCAGATGTCCATGATCGTTCGAGTCCGGGCCCCCGACGGGACGGTGCTCTCCGAGACCCGCCGCGACTGACGAGGTACTCTGCGAACCCCGGACTCGCAGTGGCGCATAGGTGATGCCTTCACAGCCCGCAGTTCACGAGCAATCGCGTATGTGCGGGTGCTGCTCGACATCAAGCCCTCAACGTACTCGATCAGGCGGGTCGGAGAACGGCGAGGTATGACGGATCGGGGTCGGTGACGTCGTCGAGGCGCCACCCAGCCCGATCGGCGATGACGGCCAGTTCATCGGGGGACATCAGCAGCCAGTCGAACCAGTCTCCGGCGAGACCTCTATACCGGACGCGCAGCGTGAGCTGGCCGGGGGAACGTCCCCGTTCACGATTCTGCTGGTGATAGGCGAGGTGGACGGGATCATCGGTGAGGTACGGATCGAGGCACGCTCCAACGATCGTTCCCGCCGGGTGAAGCAGGCGACGCAGCGTGCCGAGCATCGACCCGGATCGCTCTGGTGAGCCGAGCAGGCTCAGGTTGTTGCCCATGAGAACGGCGGCGTCAAAGAGAGGCGGATCGGAGTCTGCGAACTCCTCGATGGATCCAAGGAACGTATGGCGCACACCGCGACGGCGGCACACTTCGACGGCACCGGGGGAGACGTCGAGAGCCACGGGTTCATGACCACGTGTTTGAAGCGCGAGCGAGTGCCGCCCGGCTCCGGCGCCGACATCGAGGATTCGGCCATGAACGAGATCGAGGGCGGCCTCGTCGTGGCCGGGCCATGCGTCCGACCACAAATCGGGCTCCAAGAAGTACATGGTCGCGTCCATGACGTCGACGAACCCGTCGTCACGTTCAGTGACGTGGGTCCCCCGTCCTCCGGCGAAGGCATCCAGCAACGCCGCCCCGAAGGCATCCCCGAGTCTCGGTTCCACGGCCGAATCAGGCATGGGGAAATCATACCGATCCTGTCCCGCGCCGGGACGTGCCCTACGCTCGTTCGAGTACGACGACCGGGATGACGTTCCGGCTGGTCGTCCGTTCATACTCGGCGAACTGCGGCCAAGCCTGTTTCTGCTGCTCCCAGATACGGTCGTGTTCCTCTCCCTCGACGAGTCTGGCCCGGACGGTCGTCGTGTCGACGCCGACCTCGACTTTCGTCTGCGGGTTTGCCATGAGGTTGTGGAACCAGTCCGGGTTCGTGTCGGCCCCGGCTTTGGAGGCGAGGACGGCGAAGCCACCACCGACCTCCTGGTACATGAGTGGGCTGACCCGGTCGGTCCCGGTCCTGGCACCGACGTGGTGCAGCAACAGCAGCGGAGCGCCCTCGAACATTCCGCCGACCCGGCCCTCGTTCGCTCTGAACTCGTCGATGATCTCCGCGTTCCAATCACTCACGAAACCACTCCTGTCCCTCGTCGCCGTTGCATCGCCGTCTTTGCAACGCACGGCATCCCGGATCCCTTCCCTCGATCCACCAGCTCGCGTCAATCAGCCTCTCGTGAAGAACAACTGGAGTTCGAGGATTCCGTGGTCCTCCACCGAGGCGACGATCGGTGCCGTCGGCACCGGAATACCCCAGTCGTCGAACGTGATGTCAACGGCGCCCACGATGACAACCAGGTCACTAACTCGCTGAGACTCGAGGGGAATCTCGATCGCCCGGGTCACACCCTTGATGGTCAACTCGCCGACCGCCATCGCAGACACCGGTTCGCCTTCGTTCGGTATCGCACCGAGATCGATCGGATCGGTGAGCGTGAACGTCGCCGTCGGGAACGTGGCGGTGTCGAGCGCTCGCTGCACCGCTCGATCGCGCCGGGAGGCGTTCGTGACGATTCCGGTCATGTCCGCTTCGATGATCGTTTCGGTGATGGTGGCGCCGCTCAGGACGAACGACCCACCGACGACGGGTGTGCGGCCAACAGCGGTGGTGGCGCCGACGTTCGCGAGTTCCTCTTCGATTCGGAACCCGACGAACGATGATGTCGCATCCTCGAAACTGAACTCGCCGATCGACGTGTCGACCGACCATGCACCATCGAGTCCATCCAATGGGACGGAGGGTTCGGTGGACGCACCGGGTTCGGTGGTCGCAACATCGGCAACGGCGGCCCTGATCGAGACTTCTTCCGGGACCGGTTGGTTGAGGTACCAGACGAGCGCTGTGATCCCGATCACGGCGATCAAGCCGACGACGCCTGCCGCGATGAACAGGGGCCTCCGGTCCTTCGCGTCCTTGCCATTGGGCGATTGGGTACTAGTTGACATGTTGGTAGTCGTAGCGCATATCACCCGAACATACGCGCTCGCTCGGGCGTGTGTGCGCCGGATGTGGCGACGCTCCGTCTTGCATTAGGAAGTTTGAGCGATCACGCGGCCGGCTCAGGCGAGGCCGAGCACTCGGGCGGCTACGGTCTGATCTGCAGCGAGATCGCGGCGAGGAGATTCTCGGGATCGTTGGTTCCGATCCGGAACACCTTCTCGGAGGGGAGGTCGACTTCGACCGCGTCGAGGCCCCACACGTTGTACATCCAACCACGAGAGATCTTGCGGATACCCCATCCCTGTAGCCAGGTGTTGCGCGCCTGACGGACGGCAGTGACGTCCGTGAGGTCGATCTCCCTGTGTGGCCGACCGAAGCCGAACGCGGTGACGATCCGACGGTTGTTCACCGTGACCTCCAGGCGGCTGAAGAGGAGGACGATGGCGAGCAGCACAACCGTGAACGCAATCATGGCGGCGGTGAACAGCGTGGATGCTTCGTCATCCGCTGCTGCTACAGGGATGATAATTCCGAAGAACAGGAAGGTCGGTATCGCCGTGTATCCCCACTGCGTGTGCCGGTACTCCACGGCCTGAGTATGTCACGCGATGCGAGCGAGTCCAAGGCCCCGGATGATGTCTGGGTTAGAAGGGCCAGAGGATGGGGATGAGGATCAGGCTGACGACGAGGAAGAGGGCGAGCAGCGGGGCACCGATTTTCGCGTAATCGGTGAATCGGTAGCCGCCGGGTGCCATCACCATCAGGTTCGGGGCCGTGCCGATCGGGGTGAGGAAGGCCGACGACGCCCCAACGGCGAGTCCCATCATCAGCGGATGCGGGCTGACGCCCAGACCGGCGGCGGCACCCAGGACGATCGGCACCATCAGCACGGCCGCCGCCGTGTTGCTGATCACCTGGCTGAATGCCGTCGTGACG
>JAUVNV010000168.1 GCA_030599515.1 Acidimicrobiia bacterium | reverse complement strand
GACGCGGGAGAGTCGAGGGAGGTCACGACGTCTCGCGCGCCGCGGGGATCTGCATGGTCACGCAGTGGGGGCCGCCGCCGGCGAAGGAGAGTAGCGTTCCGGGGACACCGACGACCTCACGATCGGGGAAGGCTTCTTCCAGGAGTGCTATCGACTCGGCATCGGACGGGGAATCGCCTACGGGGACGATGACGCCGCCGTTGGCGATGTAGACGTTGGCGTAGATCGTTCGGACGGCGCCGCCGTCGAATTCGTCGTTTGGCATCGGGGGAAGTTCGATCACGTCGATTGACCGGCCTGCCGCATCCGTGGTATCAGCGAGCACGTCGAGGTTGGCGGCCATCCGTTCGTAGTCCGGGTCGGAAGGGTCGTCGCATGTCTGGGCGAGCACTACGCCTGGGCGTACGAAGGTACACACCGCGTCTACGTGTCCGTCGGTGACCCAGTCGTCGGTGATGCCCCAGGGCAGCCAGATGATCTTCTCGATGCCGAGTCTGCTTCTCAGTTCTTGCTCGATGTCCTCTTTAGACATCCCGGGATTGCGGTTGGCGTTGAGGAGGCACTGCTCGGTGGTGATCAACGTGCCCTGGCCGTCGACCGTGATGGCTCCACCCTCGAGGACCATCGGCGACTCGATGCGCTTGATGCCGAGACTTGAGAGGACTGCCCCGGTGCTCGCGGCTGTTTGCTCATAGGGGAAATGCTTTTCGCCCCACGAGTTGAAGCGGAAATCGACCCCGGCTCTGTTCCCTTCTTCGTCGACAACAACAACGGGTCCCGAATCGCGCGTCCATGCGTGCTCGAATGGGATCTCCATGATCTCGGTATCGGACGTGAGGGCTCGACGGGCTCCGGCAGCGTCGTCGGCGTTGACCATCATCGTCAGCGGCTCGAAGGCTGCGATCGCGTTCGCGATCTCGGCGTAGTCGCGACGTGCAGCTTCGAGGTGCTTGCCCCACTTCTCTGCGCCGGTCCATGCCATGAGGCATCGCTCGTGAGGCTCCCACTCGGCAGGCATCCGGAAGCTCACTGGTCGCCCTCGGGGACCCGCTCCGCGATCGCGGCGCAACTCGTCAGCCAGAGTCCTTCGTGGGCTCTCATCTCGGTGATCAGGTCGGCCAGCATCTGCATGCGCGATGGGCGTCCGATCACTTGTGGATGCAACGTCAGGACGAAGAGTCCGCCGAGTTCGTGGATGGCCCGGAATTCCTCCATCCAGAGCTGCTTCACGTGCGCCGACGTCGCATTCTGGGCGAGCCAGTCATCCGATCCATGAACGAACTGTGTCCAGTCGTCCATGATCCAGTGCACGGGGAGTTCGACGACCCCCGACTCGCGATGGCGGTACGGCTTGACGTCGTCCATGAAGTTGCTCGAGTAGCGAACTCCGTGCTTCGCCAGCAGCTCAAGCGTGTGCACACTGACGCCATACTCCGGAGCTCGATAGCCAAGAACAGGACTGCCGTAGCCGCGCAGTATCTCGAGGGTTCGGACGAGCTCGGCCTCTTCTTCGTCGCGACTCAGCCGGTACGGAGGGGTGTGTGTGTAGCCATGCACGGCGATCTCGTGACCGGCGGCAACGACCGCCTCCACAGGTTCCGGGTAGTCCTCCGCTGACTTGCCGGGGATGAAGAACGTGGCATCGACGCCCAGTTCTTCGAAGAGCGAGAGGATCAGTGGTACACCTTGCCGCGGACCGTAGTGGGCCAACGACAGGGCACCCGGCCTTGCGGCGATGTTCGGGTCTTTGCCCGTCCAGGGTGTCTCGAAATCCAGGTCAACGGTGAACGCCACCGCCGACCGAATGCCTTCAGACCACATGATCGGTTCCCTTCAGTCGTTAGACGCGGTGCTACGTCTCTGTCAGCGTCGCCAAGGCTTTGCCAGCCAGCATGTACATGATCACGTACACGATGGTGCGGTAGACCACTTCGGATCCCGGGGGGATACAGATGAATGACATGCCGTCGAAGCCCCGGATCCCCACTTCGTGGGCCACCCGGATCACCTCGTAGTCGGTCATGCCGATCGGCTCGGCGAGGTTGCCGAGGATGTCTCCCGGGGAGGGGCCGGCACCCCCGATCACGTCCATGTCGAAGTGGACGTACACGGCGTCGGTGCCGTCGTACGCGGAGTCGAGTCCCTCGCACAGCGCTTCGATTCCGATCCGGCGCACTTTCCACATGGGGTAGAAGTTGGCGCCGGCATCGAGGAACATCCGCACGCGTTCCTTCTCCTCGATCATGCCCCGCTCGCCGATCTCGACGAGGTTCCGGATCGGCATGTTGTCGTGGAACTCGTACATCTTGGCCTTCCACGCGGCCGCCCCGGCGATCCTCGGGTCGTTCGTGTCGTTGTCGATGGCCCGGATGTCCCAGTGGGTGTCGAGGCTCACGACGCCGACCGTGCCGTCCGTTCGCTCGGCGATCGGCTTGGCGATGGCGTACGAACCGCATGGGGAGTTCTGGCTGATGACGATGGGCACGGCGCCGGCATCGAGGGCGTCGTTGACCTTGGCCTCGACCCCCCGCTGTGCAGCGATGACTGTCTCGTAGGTCTTCGTGTAGTGGGTAGCAGGATCGAGATCGGCGTCTCCGTAGTCGACGACCTTCAGGTGCTCGAACACGTCGATGTCGAACTCCTGGACGTAGCCGGACGGGTAACGCGCCGACTGCTGTCTCACACGCTTGGCTGCAGCGGCCCACTCGCGACGGTCGACGCTCCACAGTGTGTCGCCGGTCCCGGCGACATACGTGCTGCCGATGATCACAACGTCGGCACCTTCGAGATCGGCGGCAGTCTTGGCGTGAGGGAGGCGCATGAACGTCGGCGTGTCCTCGTCGATCATCGGGATCTCATCGGGCGAGCCCTCGAAGATGTCGTGCTTGATCTGGTTCCAGCTTCGATACGTCATGTCCGTCTCCTCTCCAGGGCCTTCATCGACCGCTCGCCAATCGCGTCGCTCAACAGCGCCCTCATTGGATGATCGAGGCCATCATGCCCTTCTGCGCATGCAGCCGGTTCTCTGCCTCGTCGAAGGCCGTCACGCCCCACTTGCCATCGAGTACCTCATCGGAAACTTCGAATCCGCGATCACAGGGGAGACAGTGCATGTAGCGCGCGTCCGGCTTGGCCAGGTCCATCCGCTTCTTGTCTGCGGTCCAGTCGCGGTACTTCTCGAAGAGCTTTGACATCTCTTCGTGTCGTGGCTCCACCGTGACCGGAGGCAGAAGGTCGAGGGCGACGTAGTTCTTGGCGTACAACACGTCTGCGTCCTCGGCAGCGTCTTCCATCGAGTCCACGACGGTGTACGAACCGCCGCTCGCTTCCACATTGGCCTGGATCGCCTTCTCGATCTCAGGATCGATGCGCATCTCGGGTGGATGAGCGAACACGATGTCGGGTCCGAAGAGACTGGCGGCGTACATGAAGTCGTGATGGGGAGCGATGGGCTTCTTCGTGCTCGGCGAGTAGGTCCAACTCACACCCAGCTTCCGACCCCGGAGGTCGCGGCCGTACAACTCGGACAAGGTCATTACGTCGGCCAGGCCCTGGCTCGGGTGATTGATGTTCTCCTCCATGTTGATCACCGGGACTTCGGACCACTTGGCGAACTCCTGGATGATCTGCAGGCCCTTGTCATACTCCCAACCGACGACGTCGCCCAGGATGCGGATCGCGATCGCGTCTCCCATGCGGGAGAGGACGCGAGCCATGTCGGAGATCCGCTCGGTGAGGTATGCGGTATCTTCTCCCTCAAGTGCGGGCACACGAGTCGCCGACGGTTCGAGGAAGTTGGCATTCCCACCGAGTTCGAAGATCCCTGCCTCGTAGCTGATGCGCGTGCGGAGCGAAGGGTTGAAGAACATCATGTGAAGCGTTCGGCCGGGGAGGATGTCCGTGTGCTGCCGCCGCAGGACCTTGTCTGCTTTGAGACGCAAGGCCACATCCAACATGGTCTCGATCTCCGCCTTCGAGAAGTCGCGAAGCGTTATGAAGTCCCGCCCCTTGAGCCCTTCGGTGATCACCGTGTCCTCCTCAGTCTTTCGCGTTCAATCGCTCTTGTAGGGGGAGATCCGAGCCCGGATCGACTCACCGTCGGTCTTCTGGTTCGGTATCTCCATTTGCTCTCTTCTCGAACTCGATCAGGGAGACGCCCGCCTGTTCGACGCTGAACTTCTGTAGTTGAAACGCGACGTTGATGTCCTGGATCCCCTCCAGTGCGTACAAACGGTCTGTGACCAGTTCCGCCAGGTGGTGTGCATCCCGACACAGCACGTCGACAATGAGGTTGTGCCGCCCGGTCGTCATCGACGCGTAGGTGACCTCAGGGCAGCCGATGACGGTCTCGACGACGTCATCGAAGTAGCGAGGCTGGATGGCGATGAGGAGGGTCGCCGGTGCTTCCATGCCGACTTCCTGAGGATTGATGATCGCCGTGATCGAGACCACGCTCCGTTCGATCAGCTTGGCCACCCGGGAGCTCACGGTCGAAACGGCGACACCGAGGGCATCCGCGATCTCGGAGTAGGACCGACGTCCGTCCTCCTCGAGGTGACTGAGGATGCTGACGTCCAGATCGTCGAGAGCGTGCCTCATCGCAACTCCTCGCTTGTACACACAGCATTCAGAGATGCTAGATCTTTCGACCAAGCCGTAATCACAGTGCATATCCTTTGATGTTCTTGCGTGACACTGGAATATATTGTACCATTGTGATACGTCGACTGCAAGACACGAATCAGGAGAGGGACCGTCATGACCCGCTCGTTCCAGCATCTGCGACCGGAATCTCCTAGTGAAGCGTGCGAAATGAAGGCGAAACACGGCGACCACGCCGTGTTCTGGGCCGGGGGCACGGACCTATTGCTGCAGTGGCGCAGGGGCGCTGTGGACATCGACTACTGCATCGACCTATCGGGTCTCACGGAACTGCGCCAGATCAAACGGGGCGAGAACGAGACAGCTATCGGCGCGCTTGCGACGATCGCGTCCCTCCAGACCGACGAGAGCCTCGGGGGGGACTTCCCGGTGCTCCTCGAGATGGCCGACCGGTTCGCCACACCTCAGATCCGGAACGTCGCGACCGTCGGCGGGAATCTGTGCCACGGTGTGCCGTCGGCCGACAGTGCCCCACCCCTGATCGCCCTGGACGCTGAGGTCAAGCTTCTGTCACCGATTGGAGTGCGCATCCTCCCTCTCGAATCATTCTTCGAAGGGCCAAAGGAGACGGCGCTCGGCGATGCCGAGATGTTGGTCGACGTCAGGATTCGCCGCCTCCCCACGCGAACCGTGTGCACGTTCGAGCGGATGGCGAGATCGTACGTGGACATCGCTCTTGCGAGCGCCGCCTGCCGGTTGACGGTCGACGCAGAGAGTCGCATCTCGGATGCGCGGATCGTCCTGGGTGCCGTCGCCCCCATTCCGCTGCGGTCGGCGGGCGCGGAGGAGCTCCTGGTCGGAGTCTTGCTCGCGGACGTCACCGCAGATCTCCTCGACGGAGTTGGCGAGCAGGCAGCATCGGACGCACGCCCGATCTCAGACGTGCGGACGAGTGCCGCCTATCGCAAACACGTGAGCGCGGTTCTCGCTAGACGGGCGGCGGCGGAGACGGTGAGGAGGCTGGGGGAATGACCATCGGCGTGAATCTGCGTGTCAACGGAGGGGACCATCCGGTGGAGATCTTGCCTCACGAAACCCTGGGTCAGGTGCTCAACGGCCGTCTTGGACTGAACGGCGTCCGACTCTCCTGCGAAGAGGGTGAGTGCGGATCCTGCACGGTCCTCGTCGATGGCGATCCGGTCACCTCCTGTTTGATGCTGGCCGTTCAGGCAGAGAATTGGGACATCCTGACCATCGAAGGCCTCGGCACGCCGGAGAACCTCGATACTCTCCAGCAGGCGT
>JAUVNV010000008.1 GCA_030599515.1 Acidimicrobiia bacterium | reverse complement strand
TGACCCGTCTTCTCGCTGCGATCGGGGTGATCACCGCTGCCGCACCGAGCACGAGGGTCACGTTCGAGACGTTTGAACTGACGACGTTCCCCACAGCCAGGTCGAGTTCACCTTCTAAGGCTGCGAGCGCCGAAACAACGAACTCCGGAACCGACGTACCGAAACCGACAACGACGGCACCGATGAAGATCACGGACACACCGAAGGCGTGCGAGATCCGCACTGCCGACTTCGCGAGTCGGTCGGCCGAGTAGATGAGGGCGATCAGTCCGCCGATGATCCTGAGGACGTCGAGTAGCACCGATACCTTTCGAGACGATGGGATGGTAATGAGGGCCGGAGGCGGACAGTCGGACATGCGCCGCTACTCTCTGGATTCGCATGGACCGAGACACCGAACCGCTCCACAAGACCTGGATCAACTCAGACCAACTGATCCCGAGACGATTCGTTCGCCCGGCTCTCGCGTTCACCCGACTGGAAGCAGCGGGCGCGATCGTCCTCCTCGCCGCTACGATCGCCGCCCTCATCTGGGCGAACTCGGCGTGGGGAGAGTCCTACTTCGAATTCTGGGACATCCACATCACGTTCGATGTCGCGGGGTTCCACTTCGACGAGTCGCTGAAGCATTTCGTCAACGACGGCCTGATGGCCATCTTCTTCTTCGTCGTGGGCCTCGAGATCAAACGGGAACTCGTGGTCGGAGAGTTGAACTCAGTGAAGAAGGCGTCTCTCCCCGTCGTGGCCGCTCTCGGCGGTATGGTCGTCCCTGCCCTCATCTACGTCGCATTCGTCGCGTCGAGTGGCCCCGCCGACGCGATCGCCGGCTGGGGAATCCCGATGGCCACCGACATCGCTTTCTCGGTGGGAGTGATCGCGCTACTGTCGACCAGGGTCCCGATCGGCGCGAAGTTGTTCCTCCTGGCGCTTGCGATCGTCGACGACATCGGAGCGATCCTCGTCATAGCGATCTTCTACACGGACGATCTTGCGTTCGTCTGGCTGATCGTGGCCGCCGGCGCTCTGGCTCTGATCACGGTCGCCCGAAAAGCGGGAATCCGTGCCGGCATCTTCTACCTCCCACTGGCGCTGCTCACGTGGTTCGCCTTCCTCGAATCCGGTGTTCACGCGACCGTTGCCGGAGTCATCCTGGGTCTGCTGGTCCCGGCCCGGGCCTACTACAGCGACGTGGATTTCCGACGGCGAGCCGGGTGGATCCTCGAACGCTGGGATCGTGACGCGGCGTCGCCGCAGGCCCACGCCCGTCTCGACCAGGACGCCCTCGAACTCGCTGCGATCGCCAGGGAGTCGGTCTCACCACTCGAGCGGTGGGAACACTCGTTACATCCGTGGTCATCGTTCCTGGTCATCCCCCTGTTCGCCCTTGCCAACGCGGGGGTGCGCTTCGTCGACATCGACATCGTCGAGGCCGTGACCAGCCCGGTGGCGCTTGGCGTGTCCGTTGGCCTCATCGTCGGAAAACCGGTCGGCATCGCTCTCGCAACATGGCTCGGCCTCAAGCTCAAACTGGGTCAATTGCCGCGTCATACGACCTTCGTCCACGTCATCGGTCTCGGATTCCTGGCAGGTATCGGGTTCACCGTCTCTCTCTTCATCTCAGAACTCGCCTTCCGGTCGAGTCCGGACGCACACCTGTTCTCCGACGAGGCCAAGATCGGCATCTTCATCGGGTCGCTCGTCGCGGGTGTCGCCGGATACGCCTTCCTCCGTCTCTACAAGGCCCGATCGTTCGAGGATTGACCGCCGATCCGCGGGAACAGACGCCCCTCTCGCGCCGTTGAGCGAGGGAGCCGGTACCCGGAGCGTTCTTGATGGCCGACCAACCCAATCCGATTGCAGTAGCGATTTCGATCCTTCGGGCCCGTCGAGCCCGCCGACCCGATCCGTCGGGAGCGGGCACGATCGAGTCAACCGACCTCGGAGGTGTCCTCGAGACGCTGCGCTCCGGCGGAATCGCCACACTCCCGGACGAGCGCGAGCGCCTGTACGGCTTCCGGAACCGCATGCAGGCCGCCGATCCGGACGCACTGTCTCATGACGGAGCGCTCGCGTTCTGGCTCAATCTCTACAACGCCGGGGCATTGGCAGCCGCGTCCGATGCCTTCGAGAGCGGCGCCACCACGGTTCTCCGTGTCCCGGGAGTGTTCGATGCGCCGTGGGCAACGGTCGCCGGTGAGTTGCTTTCGCTGAACGACATCGAACACGGAAAGATCCGGCGATTCAAAGATCCCCGAATCCACGGCGCCCTCGTCTGCGGATCGGTCTCGTGCCCGACTCTCCGATACGAACCGTTCGGCGAGAACCTCGACGACCAACTCGACGACCAGATGCGCTCGTTCCTCGCCGGGGGTGGCGCCGCTATCGACCGCACATCCGGGACCTTGAGGCTCTCTCGCATCTTCCTCTGGTACGGAGGCGACTTCACCCGCCCGCACCGAATGCCGACGTGGCTCCCAACCGGCAAGAAGAACCTCTCGAGAGTCATCGCCGGATGGCTCCCGGACGAGGATGCCGAGTGGGTGGTCGGTTCATCGCCGAAGGTCGAGTACGCGCCCTACAACTGGGGACTTGCCTGCTCCATCGCCTGACGGCGGGTCCCGAACACGAACGCCCCGATGGCCATCACTGCCGCGGCCACGTCGAACGGCAACACGTACTTGGCCAGTCCTGCTGAGTCGACGATCCACTCGCCCTCCGGGCCGAAGCCGACGACATCGAGATACCGCCAGATCGACCAGACGCAGACGATTGCAAGCACGGTGCCGGCCGTCACCGCGGCGGGGAGACGCCATGCCCGGTAGATCCCGATCACGAGGGCCGCACCGGCCCACGCGATGTCGAGAGCGGAGAGCAGTTGCAGGAACTGCATCGAGGGTGGGTATCGCAGCGCAGCCGAGGAGGCAAGCGTCACGAGGCCGACCATGCCGGTCGCCAGGAACACCACCGAGATCCCGGAAGCGGCCGATCGCCAGAACGGCGACCACGACTGCCCCTCAAACCAGTCACCACCGGCCAACGGCGCGAGACGGATCACTGCAACTAACCCCAGGAGAACGAGTGCCGCGAGGTGAACGACGACGATGGTGAACGGAGGCGGCGACCACCGGACGAGAAGGAGCGGCACCGACGCCACGAGACCGATCCCGAGGAACGGCACGGTCGCCAGGACGGCTCTCTCCATCGAGGTATCGGAACGGGCCGGGTGGTCGCTCAAAACAGCGTCGCTCGATGACCGGCCCGGGCCGTGGCGATCCGTTTCTCCGCAAGGGCGGCGTACTCCGAATCGGTCTCGTAACCGACGAAGTGCCGATCGGTCTGCACGGCGGCGATCGCCGTCGATCCGGATCCGAGGAACGGGTCGAGTACGAGGTCGCCGCTGAACGTGTACAACTCGATCAGACGCCGTGGCAGTTCGGTCGGGAATGGAGCAGGGTGTCCGACTCTCCTGGCCGACTCGGGGAGGATGTCCCACACGGACATCGTCGCGGCGAGGAAGTCCTCCTTCGAGATCGTGTCGTCGCCCTTCCGCTCCCGACGGAACGATTCCTTCGACGCGACGAGGACGTACTCGTGCACGTCGCGAAGGGTCGGGTTCTTCGCCGACTGCCATGATCCCCACGCCGTCGATCCGCCTGCGGCCTTGGCCTTCTTCCAGATGATCTCGCCGCGCAGCAGGAATCCGATCTCGGTGAGAAGGACGCCGACGAGGTGGTTGAGCGGGAGATACGGCTTGCGGCCGAGATTCGCCACGTTCACAGCGACCCGTCCTCCGGGTTCGATGACACGGTACGTCTCTGTGAAGACCCGCCTGAGCAGGTTCAGGTACTGCTCGAGATCGAGATCCTCGTCGTAGTCCTTCCCCACGTTGTAGGGCGGTGACGTCACCATGAGGGCGACGCAGTCGTCGGGGAGTTGGTTCATCGACTCCGATGACTGCACGAAGATCTGATCGAGCACGTTGGCCGGCGCGTCGCACACCTCACCTACTTCCCCGGGCTCCGGGGTACCCATCATGCGCCGTGCGTAGTACGCGGAAGAGTCGTGACTCTCCCGCTTCCCCGCGCCGAAACTCGCTGTGCTGGTCGCCATCCGTTCTGCCTCCGGATACAACGGTAGTTGCAGAAACCCCCGACGATGCGGACCCGGCTACTCCGCTACTCGAACGTAGCTGCCGAGGACCCAGAGGTCGGCACAGGTCGCGGGCGGGGGATCGATCACTTTGGCGAGTCCCTCCGGTCCGGGTTCGTGGACGAGGTCGACGAAGAACCTATATGACCAGGCCTCGATCGATGGGCGGGACTCGATCCGTGTCAGGTTCGCACCCCGCAGGCCGAGCTCGGCAAGGACGAGAGCCAAGGCTCCCGGCGTGTGCGACGTTGTGAACAGCATCGTCGTCTTGTCGTCGTCCGGATCGACCTGCGGCTCGCCGGGCGCGAGCACAACGAATCGAGTCGTGTTGTGATCGCGGTCCATGACATCCCGCTCCAGGATCTCGAGACCGTAGATCTCCGCAGCCCCCGGCGGCGCCAGCGCCGCTATCGCCGGGTCTCCGAGCTCGGCGACTTCCCGGACCGCGCCCGCCGTGTCGTAGCGAGCGAAGGACTCGACACCGAGGGCAAGGAGATGATGCTCGGCCTGGGAGAGCGCCTCCGGGTGGGACCGCACCTCTCGGATGTCGCCGATCGATGCTCCGGGGATACCGAGGATGGCGTGGCGGACTTCGACGAGGTGTTCCGCGACGATCGCGAACGGCTGATGACCCGCATCCCCGGGGAGGCGATCGAGCACGGGGAGCACCGATCCGGTGGTTGAGTTCTCGACGGGGACGACGAGCCGATCGACGTCACCGTTCTCCAGGGCTGTGAAGGCGGTCGCGAACCCCTTCAGGCCGACCGGTTCGAAATCCGGGAACAGCTCACCGACGGCCCGGTAGCTGTAGGAGCCCGGCTCTCCCTGATATCCGATACGCATGATGGAGACGATAGGCCGTGGCGACTACCAGCGGGCGTGGACGAAGCGTTTGATCGACCGTTCGTACACGTCGGCGACGTTCCCCATGGTGTCGTCGTCGATGGATGGAAGATCCGATACCGCCGCATTGGCGATCGCCTGCTCGGGGTTCTTCGCACCGGGAATCGCCGTCGACACCGCGTCGCTCATGAGAATCCAGCGCAGCGCGAATTGCGCCATCGTCGAGCTTCCCGGCCGCACACCGTTCAACTCGCTCACGGCACCAAGTCCGGTCCCGAACGGGACACCGGCGAAGGTCTCCCCAACGTCGAACGCCTCACCGTGGCGGTTGTAGGAGCGGTGGTCATCGGCGGCGAAAACCGTGCCCGCGGTCATCCTTCCGGTGAGTAAGCCGCTGGCAAGGGGGACACGGACGATGATGCCTACGTTCGCGGTCATGGCGATGTCGAAGAACCGCTCTGCGGGTCGCTGACGGAACATGTTGTAGATGATCTGGACCGTCTCAACGCCGGGGTACTCGACGGCCTTCATCGCCTCTTCGACCCGTTCGACACTGACGCCGTAGTGCCGGATCTTCCCCTTGTCCTTGATCCCGTCGAGCGCCTCGAAGAGCTCCGGCTGGTAGTAGACGTCGGTGGGCGGGCAGTGGAGTTGAACCAGGTCGAGCGTATCAACCCTGAGGTTGGTCAGGCTGCGGTCGATGAAACGTTCGATGTTCTTCCCGGTGTATCCATCCGCAGTATGGGGATCGAGACGGCGTCCGGCCTTCGTCGCAACGACGAGGTCGACGTCGGACCGCTCGCGAACGAGCTGCGCAACGAATCGTTCGCTCCGGCCGTCCCCGTACACATCCGCCGTGTCGATGAAGTTCACACCTGCATCGACGGCGGCATGGAGGGCCTCCATCGCAGTCGTGTCGTCGACGCTCCCCCAGTCGGCGCCGATCGCCCATGCCCCGAAACCGATCTCGGACACGTCGTAGCCGGTGCTGCCAAGGGTGCGGTACTTCATCGGTGGTTCCCCTCTCGCCTTCTGAGTCGCCTGTTCGGCCACTCGCCGAGCCTACCGGTCCTGCGCTTGCCGGACCCATGTCAGCGCGCCGGCACGGGATATCATGGCGCGGTTGCCTCTACCCGACTGAAGGACCAGACGCTTGACGACCAACCGCCGCCATGACCCCGAGACCTGTGAGCACTGCCTCCGGAATCGCGCCGCATCCACGGACCTCCACGACCGACCCACCTGGGTTCAAGACGCAGTCTTCTATCAGATCTTCCCCGACCGGTTCGCGAAATCGGATCGAGTTCGTAAGCCCCTCAACCTCGAGGCCTGGGATGCGCCCCCGACCTACCACGGGTACAAGGGCGGCGACCTGCTCGGTGTCGCCGAACATCTCGACTGGTTGACCGATCTCGGCATCACCGCGATCTACCTCAATCCGATCTTCCGGTCGGCGTCGAATCATCGCTATCACACACACGATTACTACCGGGTCGACCCGATCCTCGGCACCGACGCCGACTTTGACGAACTGATCGCTGCGTGTCACGAGCGCGGGATACGCGTCATCCTCGACGGTGTCTTCAATCACTCGAGCCGCGGCTTCTTCCGATTCCACGACGTCCTCGAGAACGGTGAGCAGTCGCCGTACCTGGGGTGGTTCCACATCAGTGGATTCCCTCTCAACCCGTACGACATGGACGAGCCGGCGAACTACGAGGCATGGTGGGGAATGCGGGCTCTGCCGACGTTCAACACCGACAACGCGGAGGCCCGCGACTACCTGATGCGGGTCGGCGAGTACTGGGCAAAGAGAGGCATCGACGGATGGCGCCTCGACGTTCCCGAGGAGATCCAGACGCCCGGCTTCTGGGAAGAGTTCCGGGAACGAACCAGGGCGGTGAATCCCGACCTCTACATCGTCGGCGAGATCTGGGCCGATGCAGGCAGCTACATCAACGACGGAGTCCGTTTCGACGGCGCGATGAACTACCCATTCACGACGGCGACGATCGCGTACACCGTCGGCGATCGGATCGACCCGTCGACGATGATGGACAACCCCTACTACAACGTCACTCCGGCGACCGACGCCGGTGGGTACCGGGACCGCATCCAGAGACTCCTCGATCAATACCCCAAACCGGCGGCACTCGCCAATCTCAACCTCCTCGACTCTCACGACACCGCCCGCATGCTCACGATCGCATCCGGTGACGAGGATTCGGTTGTGCTCGCTCTGGCACTGCTCCTCACCTTCCCCGGTGCGCCGAGCATCTACTACGGCACGGAGATCGGCCTCGAAGGGGGGAAGGACCCCGACTGCCGGCGTTCCTTCCCGTGGAATCACGAGGATCACTGGAACCAGCGCATGCTCGCTGCAACGAAGGAACTCATCGCGCTGCGGCACCGCTATCCGGCGCTGCGCAGTTCCGGCTACCGCATCGTCTGGCCCCCCGACGACGGCGATGGTTCGATGTCATACGCCGTCGAACGCTCCCTCGGGGATGAGCGCCTCCTGGTGGTCGTCAATGCCGGACGAGCACGGGAGACCGTGTCACTCACCTGCTGTCGGGCAACCGAACGCCTGTGGGGCGATGGGGAACTGACCAACGGCGACAACCAGACGAGCATCTCGATGGCCCCAAGATCCGCAGCGATCTGGAAACTGGACAACTGACCCCAATCCTGTCCCCCCACGCCTGGCTCCATCTGCTGGGTCCGTTCGTCCACGTCGAGACGCCGGAAGGGGCCACAAGGGCCACGGCCAAGAAGAACGAGGTCGTCAGCTTCCCCCGCTTCCACCAGTGGGATGCCGTGCGCAGCCTCGAAGCCGCAGCGAAGTCCACCGGTGCCGAACTCGGCGCCCTCAGCGACGAACAGCAGATCGAGTTCCGCGGTCCTGATCTGGCGTCTGGCGTAGAAGACGACGGCACATCGTGCCGTTTTCTACGCCAGAACCCTGTGGGTGGTGGCTGCCTCACGCCACGGCCCACCTCCGGACCCGAATCTCGAATGAAATCCAGCATTTCGTCTACTGCGAGCTCGTTTCTGTCACACCCGCCTGATACGTTGGCGATATGAAGAACTCGATCCTCGACAACGAGGTGAAGGTCTTCGGTGAGACGGCGGGCCGGGATCTCACCTCTCAGATACAAGATCATCTCGACGGCATGTTCGACGACGAACTCACTGAATCCGTCATCAGCATGAAGCGGCTCATCGATGCGTCGAATGCGCAACTCCTCGTCATGGTCGCAGAGATGGACCGCAGAGAGATTCCGCAGACAGAACACGGACTCTCTACCTCGGGGTGGCTCATGCACTTCTGTCGCATGGCAGCGACGGAGGCATCCGGCACCGTCAAGACCGCCCGAGCCCTGGAGCTGATGCCCGAGGTCGCAGAGAAGGCCGTTTCAGGCGACATCACGCCGAACGGGGTCAGGCTCCTCGCCCAAGCTCGCGACAAGCACCCCGACGAATTCTTCGATCACGAGAACGTGTTCGCCGACATCGCAACCTACCTCGACCCGCGGGAACTCCGACAAGCGGTCTCCCTCTGGGAGCAGCAGGTTGATTACCCGACTGCTCTCGAGGACACCGGATCAGCACGCGAGCGTCGTCGCTTCTACTTCCATCAGTCCTATGAAGGCATGTGGAGCACCGCCGGCGACATCGACCCTGAATCCGGGCACGTCATCTCAACGGCGCTTCACAGCCTCACCGATCCGGCGAACTTCGACCGGGACGACAACCGATCGATGCCGCAGCGCAACGCCGACGCCCTCACCGACATCTGCCGGTTCTGGCTCGACCACAACAACGACACCTCCATCAGCGGCGGTGAGCGTCCCCACATCACCGTGACCGTTCCGTACGAGATCCTGACCGGCAACGAGCGTCGTCTCGGAGAGATCGACGGCAATGCTGTCAACGCGGAGGCGATCAGGCGGCTTGCATGCGATGCAGGCATCGTCCGGATCGTCACTGATGGAGAGAGCCAACCTCTTGACGTCGGTCGAAGAGCCCGGACGGTGACGCCGGCCATGCGGAGAGCACTCGAACTGAGGGACGGAGGCTGCACCTGGGCAGGATGCACCGCCCCGGCGTCGTGGTGCGACGCCCACCACATCATCCACTGGGTCGACGGCGGCGTCACCGCCCTCATCAACCTGATCCTCCTCTGTCGCAAGCACCACACCGCCGTCCACAACGGCAAACACCCACCCGACCGATGACAGAACAGGACGCCATCCGTCGGAATGACCCCGCCCTTCAGGCCGTCACAGCACGCGCACGTAACATACGCGACCAGGCAGCAGATCTCGAGGGGCAAATGCCCGCCGGATAGGAGATAGAACCACATGAGCATCCTCATCACCGGTGGCGCCGGATACGTCGGCGGCGCCGTTGCCGTCCACCTGATCGAGCAGGGCGAAACGGTTGTCGTCGTGGACAACCTGAGCCGGACCCCCGACAGCGGATTGCCGGATGGAATCCCCTTCTACCAAGCGGACATCGGCGATCGGGAGAGGATCACCGGCATCGTGCAGGATCATTCGGTCGATGCATGCCTGCACTTCGCAGGCCTCATCGCCGTCGGCGAATCGGTCGAGCAACCGAGTCTGTATTTCGAGCAGAACGTCTCCCAGACGATCGAACTGCTGGACGTCCTCGCCGCTCACGGCGTGGACAAGGTCGTGTTCTCATCGTCGGCGGCCGTCTACGGCGAACCAGAGCAGGTCCCCATCCCCGAAGACCATCCCCACCGGCCGACAAGTCCGTACGGATCGACCAAGTCGATCGTCGAGCAGATCCTCACCCAGTACGACCTCACAGAGATGATCCGATCCGTCTCGCTCCGCTACTTCAACGCCGCCGGCGCGGCACCAGGCAGGGTTGAGCGTCACGTGCCCGAGACGCACCTCATCCCGCTGGCGATCGACGCAGCCCTCGCCCTTCGCGACCCTCTCACTGTCTTCGGCACCGACTACGGCACGCCCGACGGCACCGCCGTTCGCGACTACGTCCACGTGATCGATCTCGCCGACGCCCACCTCCGCGCCCTCGACTACCTGCGGAGCGACGGAACAACCGAAGTCTTCAACCTCGGCAACGGCGAGGGGTACTCGGTGATGCAGGTGATCGAGTCCATCTCCCGTGTCGCAGAACGTGAGGTGCCGTTCGCCCTCGGTGCTCGCCGGCCGGGAGATCCGCCGGTGCTCGTCGCTTCGGCAGATCGGGCGCGACGGGTGCTGGGCTGGGTTCCGCAGCATCCCGAACTCGATGCGATCGTCTCGAGCGCGTGGGATTCGAGAATCCTGGGGTAGGTTCCGCCTACCGCACGACCACCGATTCGTAGATCTCTTCGTACTCGACGGCACGAGCATCCCAGGACCAGTCTCCGGTCATCCCGTTGACCTGCACGGTGCGCCACAGGACCGGCATGGCTGCCTTGTAGCGCATCGCACGCCGGATCGTCTTCGTGAGGGACGCGTGCTGGAAGGAACGGAACACGAATCCTGTACCGTTCCCAGGATCCTCGTCGATGTCGAAGACGGTGTCCTCGAGACCGCCGGTGAAATGGGCGATCGGCGGGCTTCCGTAGCGCATGGCGTAGATCTGCCCGAGTCCGCACGGCTCGTACTGAGACGGCATGAGGTAGGCGTCGGAGCCGGCGAACACGATCCGGGACCCCGGTTCGTCGAAGGGCACGTGCGCTACGGCTGTGGGATGGCGATCGGCCCAACCATCGACAAGCGGGTCGAGATCACCGTTCCCCATGAACACAAAGCGGACTCCTTCGTCGACGAGAGCATCGAGGTCATAGTCAACGAGACCGAGGCCCTTCTGCCCCGACATCCGACCGACGTTGCCAAGGATGAACCCGTCGTCAAGCCCATACTCATCCAACAGCGCCTCGCGCGACGCCGAACGACCCGCGAGATCGCTTGCTGTGAACGCCTTGGGGAGACCGGGATCCCGACCCGGATCCCAATCCTCGGTGTCGATACCGTTGAGAACTCCAACGATCGGCCGGAACAGCCCGCGGATGATTCCGCCGAGACCGAAGGACGTCGCGTCGACGCTGAGCTCCCTGGCATGACCGGGACTCACCGTTGTCGTCTGTGTCGCTCCGACGATGCCGGCCTTCAGAAAGTTCGCCTCGCCGAACCACTCGATATCGCCACCGAGCACGGACGCCTTCGGCCCGAGACCGAGGACTTCCACAGCGGGCCCGAGGGGACCGACCATCGGATACGAGGCGTTGTGGATCGTGAACACCGTTGGCACCATCGTCTTCAGCGCCACCGCGCCGACGTGCCCATCGGGGAGATGAACGACGTCGAATCCGTCGGCAAGACCGGCGACCGCAAGGGAGAACCGCGCGAAGCGTTCCCAGTTGTCGTCGTATGAAGATGATGCATCGGGCCCGTAGACACCGGGCCGGTCGAAGGACTCGTCAAGCCAAGACAGCACTTCGACGCGCCCGTCGAGATGCCGGCGCCAGGGTTCACCGGTCACCTTGCGTCCGGGAGCGTCCGCATCGCGGTACCCCGGCACCGCAACGGTGATCTCGTGGTCCGATGACAGTGCGTGGGCGAGTCCTGCAACAGCGTTCCCAAGCCCCCCGGTCCTCACAAAGGGAGCGAACTCAGCCGACGCGAAGAGGATCTTCATGGCTCGCAGCGCAGAGGCAGCGGCTCACTGCTTCGTCCCACCTGCGGTGAGACCGCCGACGAGGAACCGCTGCGCGAGGAAGAACACGATCAGCGCCGGGATGGAGACGAGAATCGCAGCAGCCGAGAACGCCCCCCACTCGGTGCGGAACTGGCTCACGAAGGTCTGCAAACCGGGCGGAAGCGTGAAGTTCTTGGACGAGAGATTGAACGTGAAAGCGAACATGAACTCGTTCCATGCGGTGATGAACGAGAAGAAGGCGGTGACGGCCAGACCGGGCACCGCGAGAGGAATCGCGATCCGCCAGAAGGCACCGAACGGGCTCAGCCCATCCACCATGCCTGCCTGCTCGAGTTCGTACGGGATCGTGTCGAAGTAGCCCTTCAGCATGTATGTGGAGAACGGGATCGCGATCGATGAGTAGGCGAACACCAGGCCCCACGGATTGTCGAGCAAGCGGAGCGAGTCGGGGGCTCGGAACAGCGCCCAGACGACCAATGCGAGTCCCGTGTACGAGAACCATGCGATACGTGCGATCCGGCCATGCTCGATGGTGAGGACTCTCCGGTCGAGGACGTAGTAGACGGCGCCGAACCCAACGATCGTAAGGAGAAGATACGAGAAGCTGTTCCCGAGCAGGTATCCCGCCGCGGCGCCCGCGAGCCCCCCGAGGGCATAGGCGATGGCGCCGTACGCTTCGCGCTTCCGCAGCTTGCTGATGAACAACCACACCGCTACGACCGCGCCGATCAGCGCAGGAATCAGTAACAGCAATCTCACATTCAGGGACCGCATGATGTTGAACAACGGGACGATGAGAATGATCCCGGGGAACATCTGAATGATGAGAAAGCCCATCAGACCTTGCCGGGCGCCGGGGAATCGATACCGGCTGAACGCGTACGCCGCGGTCGCCGCCAGGAATACGCCGATGACGGTTGTCGCCGAAGCCACCAGGATCGAATTGCGGAACCACGTGAAGAAGATTCCGTCGTCCAGTTCGATGACCGTCTTGTAGTTGTCCAGGTACAGCGAGTCCGGGATCGCCTTGTCGACGATGGCGCCGGCCTTCTCGATCGCACTGCCCTCCGTATCGATTCGGCGCAGAATGTCGTTCTCGGGCGTGAACGAATTCGACACGATGAACACGACAGGGAACAGGGCGATGAGCGCCGCGACGATCAACATCGCGTGCAAGCCGATGCTGCGAGCGCGGGGGCGCTTCTTCTCTTGCGGGGCGTGGGCTTCCTTCACGACCATACGCTATCCCCCGATCGCTCGGCGATCTTGCGGTAGATCGAGGCGAACACGACCAGGATCGACAGGATGAGGATTCCGTATGTCGAGGCGACCGCGAAGTTCCTCGCGGGAACGGTGAACGCCTCCGCGTAGGCGAACGTCACCAGGATCTCGGTCGACGACGCGGGTCCACCCCCGGTGACCAGGAAGATGATGACGAACATGTTGAACGTCCAGATGACGCCGAGCAGTATCACCGTGCTGGATACGGGACGGAGCAGCGGCATCGTCACGAGTCGGAACTTCTGCCACGGACTCGCGCCATCCACCTCGGCTGCCTGATACAACTCCTCCGGGATGCCCTGTAGGCCGCCGAGCAGCGCCACCATCATGAACGGGATACCGAGCCACACGTTCACCATGATCACGGCAACGAGGGCCGGGATCGGCTGACCGAGCCACGGAACCGCAGCTATCCCGAAGATCGACAGAATGGCGTTGATAGGGCCGGATGTCTCGTTGAACAGGAACCGCCACGACGAAGCGGTGATGTAAGCCGGCATCGCCCACGGAATCAGGAGAATGATGCGGTACAGCGAGCGGCCCACGAACTTGCGATTGAGGGTGATCGCGAGTCCGAGACCGATCGTGTAGTGGAAGAACACGTTCGCGCCGGTCCAGATGACGGTGCGACCGAATACCGACCAGAAATTCTGACCGACCGAGTTCTTCAGTTCGCCGGACAGGATTCTGACGTAGTTCTTGAGCCCGATGAATTCGTAGCTGGGTGGATTCCGCACGTCGCCCATCGTCTTCCCGGTTGCGTCGGTGAACGACAGCCAGACACCCTGTGCCAGCGGATACAGAACGAGGATCGCGATAACGATCACGACCGGGGACAACATCGCGTACGCGAACCACCACTGGGCCCAGGAACTACGGAATCGAGCAAGAAGTCCTTGCCGCTCGCGCATCTCCTCAATCGGCTCTTCGACGGCCGGTTCTGTGATGGTCATCGAACCGGGAGCCTAGCCGGTGCCGGCAGCCCGCGTACTGGACAGGAAAGGGCCACCGCCGAGGCGGTGGCCCTTTCTCTCAAGTTGAGTTGAGTTCAGTCGGTACTACGAGCCGAGGCCGAGTTCCACCCAAGCAGTCGCAATGTTGTCCATTGCCTCCTGGCCGGTCATCGTCCCCTGGAACGCCGCCTGGACGTTCGCATCGAAGGCGGTGTAGATGGCGCCGCCCGCCGGAATCACCGGACGAGCATGAGCGACCTTCATCGCTTCGCCGAACGCAGCGATGACCGCGTTGGCCTGCACCTCAGCCGTTTCGTACGCAGAGGCACGGGTCGGGAGGATGTTGTTGCTCACGGCCCACGTGACCTGAGCATCGGTCGAGTTCAGGCACGAGATGACCTCGTAGGCAGCCGCATCGATGCCGGCATCCATGGCGTCGGCCGAGATGACCCAGGAGTGACCGCCGACCGGGGAACCCTGCCCACCGGGGCCGGGAGGTGCCGGGAAGATGCCGAGATTGCTCGGATCATCGACGAATGCATCCCCACCGAGGAGGTCACTGGACTGCCACGGACCGTTGATGTTGAACGCGATCTCGCCGGCCTTGAAGGCCTCCTGCACGTTGCCGTACTCATTGGCGAAGTCGAGCGCCTCCTGGATGGCGCCGTCGTTCTGCATGCTGACGTAGAAGTCCAGACCCGCAACAGCCTCGGGGCTGTTGATCAGGATCTCAGATCCGTCGTCGTTCATGAGTTGGCCACCGAATGCCCAGACGAAGATCTGGGTCCAGTAGCCGCCCTTGATCGTGCCGATACCGGGGGTGCCGGTGGCTTCGTTGAACGCGATGCCGGCAGCCTTCAGCTCTTCCATGGTCGTGGGGACGGCGATGCCGTTCTCCTCGAGGAGAGCCTTGTTGTAGTAGACGGCCGGAGCATCGGTCGCCTGCGGAACGGCCCAGAGCTGACCGGCGTACTTGCCGTACGCGGAGGGAGCCTCCAGGTAGTCGTCGGCGTCCTCAGCACTCACCATTCCGGTGATCGGAGCGAGGTAGTTGAGGTCGGCGAACTCGGCGATCCAGGCGATCTCCGCGCGCATGATGTCGGGAGCCTCACCCGCCTGAGCAGCGGTCTTGAACTTGTTCTGCGCCTCAGCGAACGGAACGAGTTCAACGTTGACGGTGTGGCCGGTCTCGGCTTCACACGCGCTGACCAGACCGTCGAGGGTCGGGGTCTCGCCTTCGTTGAACGTGTGCCAGAGCGTCAGCTCTGTCGATTCGCTCATGCTCGCTTCGGTGGTCGTGGTCTCATCGGCAACCGCGGCGGTCGTCGTAGTCTCGCCACCCGCAGCGGCGGTCGTCGTGGTCTCGCCACCCGCAGCGGCGGTCGTCGTGGTCTCATCGCTACTCGAACTGCAAGCCGCGGCCAGCAACGCAAGTACGGCGAAAAGCACGGCGAACTTCTTAAGTCCTCGCATACTGATTCTGCCTCCATTGACAGGGATTGGTGCGACCGTGCCGCACCGGGTTTCGCGCCGCCGAACACCGACGACACCGGAAGGCTAAGGGGTTTGTCGATTTTCCGCACCGGAACGAGCCGGCTACTCGGACGGGCTCCGTCAGGTCCACCCGTGTCGTCACGCCCAGAACACCCAGACCACCCACACCACCGTCATCACGACGCCGATCACGAGTTGAAGACCAGAAGCGAGCATCATCGACTTGAGCGTCGCCCAGGTTGCAGCAAGGGCTCCCACGAGGTCGCGTTCCCGGGCGATGGTCGTGAGCAGGATCCCCAGCACAAATCCCAACGGTGCGCCGACGACGGGAACGACGAAGAACCCGGCAACGGCGAAGCAGAGGGCGATCACCTGGCCCCACCAGGGGACACCGACCGATGCCGCAGAGCGTTGCGGGAGGTAGAACGCCGAAGCGGTGCCGGTGATGACCAGAACCGTGATCACCGCCATCGCGATCCATCCTCCGGTGCCGAACCCGGCAAGGATCCCGTACACCGCGGCCGCCCCCCAGATCACCCATAGGCCGGGCAGGATCGGCAGCACGGTGCCGGCAACGCCGATCACCATGACGATGGCGACCAGGACGACGAGCAGCGTGTCGGCGCTCACCCGTCGGAGTGGATGCTCTCTTCGAGCAGCATCGCGATGTCCTTCACGATGACGGTCTCCTCGACACCGAGGTCACGAACACCATCGTCGAGCATCACGAAACAGAATGGGCATCCGGTTGCTACGACGTCGGTGCCGCACGCGATGGCCTCCTCGGTCCGTTCGATGTTGATCTTCTTGCCGGTGTCCTCTTCGAACCACATCTTCCCGCCGCCGGCACCGCAGCAGAACGAGTCGCTCTCGGATCGCGGCATCTCGACTCGCGTCCCGATCGCGTCGACGACGCCACGGGGTGCCTCGTACACGTCGTTGTAGCGGCCCAGGTAGCACGGATCGTGGAAGGTGACGGTCTGCCCGTTCGACTTGGGCGTGATCTTCCCCTCGTCGACGAGGCGCATCAAGAGGTCGGAGTGGTGGATCGTCTCGTAGTCCCCTCCGAATTGCGGGTACTCGTTCCGGAGCGTGTTGAAGCAATGCGGGCACTGCGTCACGATCTTGGTGACTCCGAGATCGTTCAGCGTCTCGATGTTCTGCAACGCCAGGCCCTGGAACACGTATTCATTGCCGGTGCGACGGGCCGGGTCACCGGTGCAGAGCTCCTTCTTCCCGAGGATCGCGAAGTCAACGCCGGCCTCGTGCAAGAGCTTCGCCGTGGCGATCGTGACCTTCTTGTTCCGATCGTCGAACGATCCTGCACAACCCACCCAGTAGAGGTACTCCGCCGTGACCCCGGGCTCGTCGAGGAACTTCACCTCGAAGTCGAGTTCCTTGACCCAATCTCCACGGGTCGTCTGGTCCATTCCGTAGATGTTCGAGGAGTTCTCGAGGCTCACGTAGGCCTTGCCCAGCTCCGACGGGAACTCCGCCTCCATCAGCGATAGGTAGCGTCGCATGTCGAGGATCTTGTCGACGATCTCGAGACCCGCCGGACAGACCTCGTCGCAAGCCCGGCAGGTCGTGCACGACCACAACTCCTCAGCCGTGATCCGCTCGAAGACGAGGTCCGACGAGACGGTCAGGTCCCCGTCGACGCTCACCGTTGGAGAGATCGGATCGGCGGCCGTCTGCGCAGCGACCTGTCCCAGTTTGAGCACGATCTCCCGCGGATCGAGCGGCTTGCCGGTCTGATTCGCAGGGCACACATCGGTGCAGCGGCCGCAGATCGTGCAGGCATCGGTATCGAAGAGCTGTTTCCAGGTGAACTCACCGACCCGGGATGCTCCGATGGTCTCGATGTCTTCCGCCTCCATGAGGTTCGGCACCTCGCGCATGGCGCCTTTCGGCCGGTTGCGGGGCAACAGCGCCAGGTTCGTCGGCGAGGTGACAAGGTGGCGGAGTTTCGTCGTCGGAAGGATGACGAGGAACGCAACGAATACGAGCGCATGGATGATCCACAACGTCTGATGCCAGCCGGACGCCGTCGCCGACGGGACGAGATAGGACAGGGGGTAGCCGATGAACGACCACACTTCGAACGACGGCTGGCCGCTGAGCGAGATCCGGGCCGCCTCAGTGAGCAGGCCGGACACGCCGATCAATCCAAGGGTGAAGAGGATCCAGCCATCCTCAGGCCGGGTCTTCGTCTTGAGGCGCCACGGTTTCTGCACGTACCGACGCACGACGGCCCACACGATGCCGGCGATGAACACGACGGCTGCCAGATCGAGCACTGCTGAGTAGCCCTGGTAGAACCAGCCGTGGAGGAACTTCATCCCGCTCGGGAGGATGTGGTCGAGTTCGAGCGTGGCGGTCCCGATCATGAGAACGATGAATCCCCAATAGATCATCGAGTGCATGACACCGGCTTGCCGGTCCTCGAGCACCGTACGCATCAGCAGCGCGTCGCGGAACCCGATCAGGCGCTGCTTCCAAAGCCCCGAACGGGTCTCCCACGTGCCCCGCTCCCAACTCCTCGCCCGTTGGGCGAAGAGGTAGAACATGACACCGAGGAACGTGGCAGTCGTCATGTAGAACAGGGCGACGATCACAGCGGGAACGTTTCCGAAGATCGGCCGTCCGATCTCGAAATGCGGCTCTCCGGGAAGCGATCCGAGCCACCAGAAGATCAACGTCCCCACAACCGACAGACCGGCGAGTATCCCGAGAACCCGACTCGGTGTGACCTTCCACCCCTCGCGCTTCTCGTCGCCGTCCGGTGGCGTCTCAGTGGTGGTCAACACAAGCCTCCTGTGGGTTGAGAGTCAGTGTAGAGAGCAAGACCGGAGGGCCGGCCACGGGCCACAGGCGACGGGCTACGGGACTTCTTTGCCTGTCGCGTGTCGCCTACGACAGCCCGACCACATTCCCGTCCTCGTCGATGTCGATGCTGTGGGCCGACGGGTGGGCGCCGAGACCCGGCATGCGGCGAATCGTGCCGGTGAGCGGCAGGATGAACCCGGCCCCGACGGAAGCCCTGGCCTCTCTCACGCGCAGCACCCAGCCGGTCGGCGCACCGGTGAGTTCGCCATCGTGAGTCAGCGAGTACTGGGTCTTCGCCCTGCAGATCGGGAGATGCCCCCACCCAAGATCCTCGAACCGCGCAAGCTGTCGGTCGGCCTTGGCATCGAACTTCACACCATCGGCGCCGTAGACCTCGGTCGCGATCGTCTCGATCTTCTCCCGCAACGGCATCTCATCCGGGTAGAGCAGTTCGAAGTTCGACCCCTCGGCCACGGCGTCCTCAACAACTCGAGCCAAATCCACCATGCCCGGGCCACCTTCGGTGTGGGGCTGAGCGATGGCCCATCGCACGCCCTCCTCCTCACAGGACCAGGCGATCGCCTCGTGCTCTGATGGGTGATCCGTCGGGAACGCATTGATGGCAACGACCGGCACGACACCATGGCGGCGCACAATGTGAATGTGTCGTCGTAGATTCGCCGTTCCTGCAACGACGTCATCCGGATTCTCCGCGAGCATCGCTTCAGGCAGGGGGCGGCCCGCCTTGATCGAGTGCCTGCCGGAGTGGAACTTCATCGATCGAACGGTGGTCACGATCACCGCTGCGTCGGGCTCGAGGCCCGACACGCGACTCTTGATGTTGAAGAACTTCTCGGCCCCGATGTCGGATCCGAACCCGGCTTCGGTGATCAAGTAGTCACCACCACGAATGCCTATGAAGTCACCCACGATCGAGGAGTTGCCGTGTGCGGTGTTCGCGAACGGGCCCGTGTGCACGATGGCGGGCGTGCCCTCGAGCGTCTGCATCAAGTTCGGCGACAGCGCGTCCCTGAGCAGGACGGCCGCCGCCCCTGCTGCCTTGATCTGCTCTGCGGTAACTGCCGCGCCGTGCCGGTCATACCCGATCACGGTTCGCCCCAGTCGATCCCGCAGATCCCGCAGGCTCGTGGCGAGACCGAGCATCGCCATGATCTCCGAGGCGGCTGTGATGTCGAACCCGGTCTCGCGCGGCACGCCGTTGATCTTGCCGCCGAGGCCGGTGACGATGTCTCGCAGTGTGCGATCGTTGACGTCGAGGACTCGACGCCAGGTCACGTCGTCGACACCGACCGATAGCTCATTGCCGTGGTGGATGTGGTTGTCGATGAGCGCCGAGATGAGGTTGTTCGCTGCGGTGACGGCGTGGAAGTCGCCGGTGAGATGGAGGTTCATCTCTTCCATCGGAACGACCTGCGAATAGCCGCCGCCCGCCGCGCCACCCTTGATCCCGAAGGTCGGGCCGAGCGACGGTTGTCTCAGCGTGACGACGGCCTGTCGATCGATGTGCTTGAAGCCCTGCGCCAGCCCCACGGCGATCGTCGTCTTGCCCTCTCCCAGAGGCGTCGGGTTCGTCGCGGTGACCAGCACGTACTTCGCTCGCGGTGACTCCATCTCGTCGATCGCCGAGGGCGAGATCTTCGCCATCTCGCGCCCATGGTGCTCGACATTGCCGGACGGGATGCCCATCCCCTCGGCGACGTCCTCGATCCGCCGGAGTTTCGCGTCGCGGACGATCTCGAGGTCGGTTGGCATCGTCATCGACTCACGCTCCCCGAACAACGCGTGCACCGGCGGACATCACGCGCCGGCTACGCCTCGAGACCGGTTGCCTCACCCGCGTCTTCGGCCCGGGTGGCCTCTCCACCCGCTGTCAAGCCGAGTTCCGCTTTGAGTTCCTCGAGTTTCGCATCGGCCTGCGCCTCGTTCATGGCCTGGCGCAATTCGGCTTCACCACCCTCGGGGGTCGCCTCGAAGATCTCGGCCTTCGCCATCGCCTGCGCCTTGCGCTTCTCGATCTTGTCCTCGACCGATTCGAGGGTCGGCAATTCGTCGTCGAGGGTCGCCGACATCGACTGGACGGCCGCGTTGACCGTCTCCTGCATCTTCGCCTGCTCGAGCGCACCGAGCAGCTCCATCTGCTTCGCGGAGAGCTCCTGCAGCTTCACGGCGTTGGCCTGCACGGCGCGCTTGGCCTCATCGGCCTGCGTGATCGCCGTCCCGTACTGACCCTTGAGGGATGTCAGATTGTTTTCAGCGGCTTGCAGCTTCGTGGCCTGCGCCTGGGCGATGTTCGTCCACTTGGCAACCCCGGCGGTGTCCCCGGCAGCCTTGGATTCCTCAGCCTTGAGGATCGCTTGTTTCGCCATTTCGCGAGTCTCGCCGACCTCGTCCGCAGCCTTCTCGATCTTGCTCTCGAGTTGGGTTCGGTGCGCCACGATGTTGGCGGCCTGGTTACGAAGATCCTGGTTCTTCTTCTTCGCCTGGTCGATCGCCACCTGGATCTCGATCTCGGGATCCATCATGTCATCGGAGGTCGACTTGAACCACGATTGGATGTACAGCCACCATTTCTTGAACATTCGCATCCCTCTCTTCTGGTACGTGCGGTGGCAGCGATTCTAGGAGCGTGCTGGGCGATGCCGCAGCCCGGCGTGCTTCTCAGAGCAGCATCAGCCCCTGCGGCGACCGCCGCCCCGCATGCGCGTGCTGCCCGTCGATCGGGAGCGAGAACGCGAACTCGACGACCGGCGAGGACGGCGACGCGCCGATGCCATCGATCCCATCAACAGACCGGTCATCATCGCCGTCGTGCCGGAGGATCGACGGTGATCCGGCCGTCGGTAGACGGATGCCGGGGCGCTACGAGGTGAGGGGTCCGGGCCCGGGCCGGTCGGTCGGGGTTTCTCCGGCTTCGGTGGAGGGGTCGCACCATCGAGGAGCGCCTCCACGCTGTCGAGTCTCCAGATCGCCATGTCGAGCTCCTCTGCCGTGGCGATGAGCTCCTGGGGTGAGGCCGCTCCCTCGTAGATGTCGAGCGCTTCGGCATAGGCGACGGTTGCGGACTCATACAGGACTCGAGCAGCGGGATCCGTTGACGCTGTGACCTCGACCTCGAGGTCGATGATGTCGTTTGCCACGTCGTCAAGGCGCTTCTTGACCTCGGTCCTTGCGCTCTCGATCGCCTGCTCTTCTCGGCGTTTCGAGGATCGAGAGGTCCCCCAGAAGATGAACACCCCGCCGGCGATCACGATCAGCAGGACGATCCATCCCCAGGGGAACCCGCCGCCACCTCCCGGTTCGGCGCCGCCGACGGGTTGTCCGATGAGCGTTGCTACGAAGAGTTCCACGACCTCGGTGTCCGACGAGCCATCGAGAGAGACCTCAGTCGCCTCGTCGAGTTCATCGTTCGTGTAGATGTCGCCCTCGGACCCCCACCCGACCATCTCCGGAGCGACGACGAATACGGTGCCCATCCCGCCCATCTCTTCGAGCGTGTTCTCTGCGAAGACCGCGGCGCCCCCGGCAGGCTCGACGGCAAGGACCGCAACGGATAGATCGCCTCCGGCGAAACGGGCCTCAGCAACTGCGTCTTCAACCGCATCGGGGTCGGCATCCGATCCGACTTCGACGAAGAAGCCCTGGGCGTCGAGTACCCGGGCTACATCGGCAGGCTGAGCAGCGGCGACGAGAACGACGAGGGCGAAGGCGGCGAGGATCAGACGTCTCATGGA
>JAUVNV010000116.1 GCA_030599515.1 Acidimicrobiia bacterium | reverse complement strand
CCCCGACTCAGACGCTTCGTGTTGCATCGGGACGGCGGCGTGTGCACCATCGAGGGCTGCGTCAGCCGATACCGGCTCCAGGCACATCACATCACCCCCTGGTCACAAGGCGGTGTCACCGACGCCGACAACCTCACCACCCTGTGCTGGTTCCACCACCACATCGTCATCCACGGACGCGGATACTCGATCGATCCATCCACACCACCCCAACGCCGTAGGTTCCTCCGACCCTTGGTCCACGCCCCACCCCGATGAGCAGTCCCCGCCCATCACGTCATGACCCATCGTCCATCGCTGTCTCGGACCGCCGCGATCCCACGCCGAGTCGGAAAAGAAGTCCCGGTAGCTTCCGCTAGCGGAATCTCGGTTGCTGCGCGGTCGGTGACACGGGGCCTTTGTCCTCTGGCAGGCAGGAACTGCACAAGCAAGTGTCGGAACCGGGCATAAACCCTCTATCGAGGAGGGACGCATGGCGACTCCGGCCAACGAGGAGCGGTTCCACAACCTATACGTTCGCCATCACCCGGTGATCATCGCGTACTTCACTCGACGGATCGGCAGCCAGGACGCCGCCGATGCTGCGGATGACGTGTTCACCATCGCGTGGCGCCGATTCTCATCCGTTCCCGACGGGGATGATGCGCTGCTGTGGTTGTACGGCGTCGCCCGCAACATTCTCTCCCATCGCCGACGCGGAACCCGCCGGTACGACCGTCTCCTCGCTCGCATGTGGAGTGTTGGCCAGCCGGATCTCCTCGGCCCGGAACCGGAGGTCCTCCGCGGTCTCGAAGGACAGCAGGTCGTCAAGGCGCTCACTTCGCTGCGGCCCGACGATCAGGAGCTGCTGCTCCTCTCTTACTGGGAGGGCTTGACGCACAACCAGATCGGCGAGCTTCTCAACTGCTCGAAGTCGGCCGTCGACGCCCGAGTTCATCGAGCGCTCGAACGAATGCGACAAGCAATGCGCCGAACCGGGCATAAACGGAGCAGACAGATCAGCGAGACCTCCACCGCCAAGGAGCGGTCATGACGAGTAGCAACCTCGAAGAGCTGCTTGCCCGGGAGAACCCGGTTCTGGACCCGGAAGACGCGCGCTTGTCCGGCGAAGACGTGGAAGCTCGCTGTGCGGCGATCCTCGAAGGGAGGCGTGCCATGCCTACCACAATGCCTGTTCGAGAACGACCCTCCGATGCCCGTCTACTCACGACGCGACTCCGACCGGCGCTGGCGTTCGCCGCGGGGCTCATCCTGATCCTCGCCGCTGTCGGCAGCGTTGCCCTCTGGGCGCGAGGTGGTGGCATCGAACCTGCCGACGAGCCGACCGCGACAACGCAAGCTCTTCCATCGACGACGGTTCTGCCCGAAGCGACGACCGTTCCGCTGGCCTCCGACGAACCGATCACCGCACCGGCGTACGGCGAGATGCCGTCCTTCTCCGGTGTTGTGCAGTACTCCGAGCACGATCCGGAGTCGGGCGATCCCGGCTGGCAAGCGACCGTTGAGCTTGCCTATGCCGGTCCGCTGCAATACGAGGCAACGGTGATCGAAGAGTCCGGTGAACGCCTTGCGCTCGCAGGGCCAGGGACCGTTTTCTTCGGCGACGGAGCCGCTCTCTGGATCAACGAACCCGACGATCTGGGTCCGTGGAAGCTCGGGTTCGAACCATTCCGGCACCTGTTCTTCGATGTGGGAGAGCAGGGGTACCCGGCGTGGGACGAGATCTGCGCGGAGAGTCAGACCGTGTTGGGTGTCGAGGTGGTAGCAGGTCGCACCACGACACACGTGACCTGCTCATCGACCCTCGAGGACTACGAACTGTGGGTCGACGAGGAGTCGGGCCTCGTGTTGCGGATGATCGGTCCGTTGGGAGTCGGCGACTTCAGTCCGATCGTCGACCGCGACGGGATCGTCGAGTTCATCGAGATCCGATTCGAGCCCGTAACTACGCCATCGGCGCCTGTGCTGCCAAGCGGAGACGACGCATCGGCGTTCCCTCCGTACCACATGGTCAGGACCGTGGCGAGCGAGCTCACGTGGGAGACACTCGAGACCTGGTACCTGGGCGACGGCACCGTTCGCGAAACGTACATTGATGCGTCCGAACCGGCGATGATCGGCAGCTTCACCCTGATTGCGGACGATCTATGGAGCGGCTGCACTACGTTCGAAGGGCAGTGCCACTCGATGCCGATCGAACCCGACGATGGCCTGCAACTGTCGATCCCCGAAACCCCCCTCGAGCTCGTAGCCGAGCACTGCACCGAGGCCGACGGTGACACAGTGGCTGGTCGTCCCGCTCGCCACTTCATGTGCGACGGTGTCTACTTCGTCTACCAGGGCTACTGGCAGGCGGGAGAGGACCCGGCCACCGGCGTGTCCGAACACTGGTACGACACGGAGACCGAACTCGGCGTCAAGTACGTCCAATCGACCTGGAGTTGGGAGGCGACGCTCCTCGACATCAACCCCGTGTTCCCGGTGGAGATCTTCGAGTACGTGCCGATGGAGTTCCACGAAGAGGAACAGGGGATCCGGTCGGGCGACCTCGCGCCGCTCTGGAGCGGACCTCTCGTCGGCGGTGGCATGTTCGAAATGGCCGACCACCGGGGCGAGCAGCCCGATGCGGACTTCGTCGTCCTCTACGACTGGTTTCCCGGTTGCGGCGACGTATGCAGCGAGAACCTGGTCGAGTTCCAACGACTGTACGACACGTACGGAACGAGCGACAACCTGGCGTTCGTGACGGTCAGCGAGGACACTGAGAGCGAGACGAATCGAGTACTGGATCGACTCAACATCGACGTGCCCACTGTGCACTGTGGTTGGGATCCAGATGCCGTGTGCCTGCCGGACTCGCCGTGGATGTTGTGGTCCAACGCGGTCCCGTCCGTGACGGTCGTCGACCCGGATGGCGAAGTCGTGGACGTGTTCATGCAACCGCCTATCGACGATGAGCTCCGGGATCTTCTCGAATCAATCACCGCTGGAAGCTGAGGTAGTCGTCCCTATACGAGGATGACATCGAGATCGGGGATCCGGACGTAGTCGGAGTCCTGGGTGACAACCGGAACCCCGATGGACCGGGCCGTTGCCGCAATCCATGAATCGTTGATCGGCATCCGCTGGCCCGTATCGCGAAGCTCCACACGGAGACGGGCCCACTCCTCCGCGACTCGCTCGTCAATCGGAATCGGGTCAAAGGCGAGCGCTTCCGTGAGCGTCGTCAACCGCCGGTTCCTCGTTGCGACATCCGAGGTCGCCAGAACACCGGCACGCAGCTCGCCGATCGTAATGACCGAAATCGCAATCTCTTCGGGCATCCCATCTGCATCGAGCGGGCGCTCCGACTCCCGCGCGATGAAGACGCTCGTGTCGACGAGTCCCCGGGTCACAGATACACGTCGTCGGTTGTACCCGGCAGCAGCTCCCGCAGTTCCTTCGCAAGAGCGGGATCCGCCCGACGCCCCTCAAGTCGTCGAACGAACTCGCCGGTCGCCATCCACCGGGACCGATGCTCAAGGGGAACCAACCGGGCGACCGACCGGCCGTCGACCGTGATCGTGACATCCTCTCCCGCCGCGACGCGGTCGAGGAGCTTCCTCGTGTTGTTCCGCAATTCTCGTGATGCCACGTCAGCCATGCGCCAAATGTAGCACATTTGCGACATCACCTCCACTTCTGCTCCTTCGGCTGCGGCACCCACGATGGTCGATAGGCTGCGCCGGTGACGGAGCGCCTCTTCACCAAACCGTTCCTGCTCGTGTCGGTTGCCAACTTCACGAGCGGGATGGCGTATGCGCTGTTCCTCCACTTCTCCGGCTATCTCGCCGATCTCGGTGCCAGCGACACCCAGATCGGATTCATCTACGGAGCGACCGCGGTCGCATCGATCGCGATGCGTCCGTTGCTCGGTACGGTCATGGACCGGTACGGGCGAAGACCCGTGATCCTGTTCGGGAACGTCCTGAACATCGTGTTCGTGCTGCTGTATCTGACGATCTCGACACTCGGGCCGTGGGTGTACGTGGTGAGGATCGGGCACGGCGTGGCGGAGGCGATGCTGTTCAGCGCACTGTTCACCTACGGCACCGACGTCATCCCGAAGTCCCGCCGGACCGAGGGCATCGCTCTGTTCGGCGTATCGGGCTTGCTGCCGATCGGGGTTGCGGGGATCGTGGGCGATTTCGTACTGTCGATCGCCGGGTTCCGAGAGTTGTTCCTGACCGCCGCGGGATTCGCGGTCCTCACTCTGGTGCTCTCCCTCCCCCTCCCGGAGCGCCGTCCCACGCTGAAGCCGGGCGAGTCACCGCGCGGCTTCTGGAAGATCGTCACCAAACGGGATCTCCTTCCGATCTGGTGGATGATCGGATCGTTCTCCACGGTCCTCACGGCCTACTTCGTCTTCATCCGACGCTACGTCGACGACACCGGATTCGGGAGCGTCGGGCTGTTCTTCTCGACCTACGTGGCGGTCGCCATCCTCGAACGGGTGTTCCTCGGGTGGCTGCCCGACCGTGTCGGCAGGATGCGGGTTCTCTACCCGTCGTTCGCGGTGCTCGTCACGGGGTTCCTCGTTCTCGCGGGAGCCGGCTCATGGGTCGGGGTGGCGATCGCCGGAGCCCTGTGCGGGGCCGGACATGGCTTCATTTTCCCGATTCTCACAGCGCTCCTCGTCGATCGAGCGCCGGATACCGACCGCGGCTCCGCCATGTCGTTCTTCACTGCACTGTTCGACGTTGGGACGCTCATCGGTGGCCCGATCCTGGGGGCGATCATCGATACCGCCGGATGGGGTCCGATGTATCTGACGGCGGGTGTTGCGCTCGGTGTCGCGACCGTCATCTTCTCTCGATGGGATCGACGGGTGTCGAGTCCGGACGAAGGGGAGTCCGCTATCGCCGCCGGGGCGTGAATCCGATCATCGGGATCCGCTCCATCATCGCCATCCACGACTCCCGGCTCTCGTCGTGGGAGACACCCATCATCGATTCGAGCTTGGCTGCAGCCTTTGGGTACTCTCGCTCGTAGCCCTTCATCACCTCAACGGCTTCTTCGGTCGGGAGGAACCGCTGCACCACCGGGTAGTGATGGTTCCCCAACCAGATCGCGACGGCAGGACTCGCCTGGATGTTCCGGTACCAGTCGGCCTTCACACCGGTTCCGGACGTCACGATGTACTCGTCACGATCCGGATCATGATGGGCCACCTCCAGCGGCGTCTGATACAGGTTCTTCGACTTCCGCCCGATGTGCTCGAGCAGCAGAAACCGCGATCCGAGCAGGAACCCGAGGTGTGCCCGGTAGAGCCACTTCGGTGCTTGCAGGAACCACTTGAACAGTCCCCGAGGCTTCTGGCGGAACGAGAAATCTTCACTCACCGGCGTGCACCTGATTCGGAACCACCTCGAAACCGCCGTCGGTTCCCATCTCGTAGGCCTCCATCGGGGGACACGCGCACACGACGTGGCGGTCGCCGAACGCGTTGTCGATGCGACTGACCGGCACCCAGTACTTGTTCCTGCGCAGGCCTTCGACCGGATATGCGGCCGTCTCCCGGCTGTACGGGCGGTCCCAGTCGTCGACGAGAAGGTCTTCCGCCGGGTGTGGAGCACGACGCAACACGCTCTCCTCCACAGTGACATCACCGTTCGCGACGGCATCGATCTCGGCCTTGATCGCGATCATGGCGTCACAGAAGCGGTCGAGTTCGAATCTCGACTCCGACTCGGTCGGTTCGATCATCAACGTCCCGGCGACGGGAAACGACATCGTGGGGGCATGGAAGCCGTAGTCGATGAGACGCTTCGCCACGTCCTCGTTCGTAACGCCCGTGTCGTGCTGGATGCCGCGAATGTCGATGATGCACTCGTGAGCGACAAAACCATCGTTGCCCGTATAGAGCACCGGGTAGAAGGGAGCGAGACGGGCGGCAACGTAGTTGGCGTTGAGGATCGCCATCTCCGTGGCAGAGCGGAGACCGGAGGCCCCCATCATCGCGATGTAGGCCCAGGAGATCGCGAGCACGCCCGCCGAACCCCACGGAGCGGACGCGACGGCGCCGATACCGTCCTCGTGGCCCGGCATGTCCGGCACGAGTGGATGGCCCGGGAGGAACGGGGCGAGATGGGCCTTCACTGCTACCGGACCGATACCGGGACCTCCTCCCCCGTGCGGAATCGCGAAGGTCTTGTGGAGATTGAGATGAGAAACGTCGCTGCCGAATCTTCCGGGTTCGGCGATACCGACCATGGCGTTGAGGTTCGCCCCATCGAGGTAGACCTGCCCACCGTGCTCATGGACGATGTCACACACGTCGACGATCGAATCCTCGAAGACACCGTGCGTCGACGGGTACGTGACCATGATGGCCGCGAGGGCGTCATCATGTTGGCTCGCCTTCGCCAGCAGGTCGTCCACGTCGATACTGCCGTCATCGCTCGTCTTCACAACGACGACGCGCATCCCTGCCATCGAGGCCGATGCCGGGTTCGTTCCATGGGCGGAAGCCGGGATGAGGCACACATCGCGATGCCCCTCGCCGCGAGACTCGTGATACGCCCTGATCGCGAGAAGGCCGGTGAACTCCCCCTGAGCACCCGAGTTGGGCTGGACCGACACGGCGTCGTACCCGGTCAGGTCCGCAAGCCACCGCTCCATGTCGGCGATCAACTCGAGGTAGCCGGCCGCCTGATCGAGTGGCACGAACGGGTGGATCTCCGAGAACTCCGGCCACGTGATGGCGGCCATCTCCGCAGCAGCGTTCAGCTTCATCGTGCACGACCCGAGGGAGATCATCGACCGGTCGAGAGCGATGTCCCGATCCTGGAGGCGCCGCAGATAGCGCATCATCTCGGTCTCGGAGCGATAGGCATGGAACACGTTGTGGGTCATGAACTCCGTCGTGCGTTCCAACTCCCCCGGTATCCCCGACGGCGCGGTGTCGACGAGCACATCGGCGGAAGACTCCGCACCGAACACCTCGAACAGAGCATCGACGTAGTCGGTCGTGATCGTCTCATCGAAGGTCACCCCGACCGTCGTGGCGTCGACGGGTCGCAGATTGATCCTGCGGTGTCTGGCCCTCGCGAGTGTCTCCTCGGCGTCGGCGACCTCAACCGTGATCGTGTCGAACCACGAGTCGTTGCGAACCGTTACACCGGCGGACCGGAGTCCGGCTGCGAATGCGCCGGCGAGTCGGTGGATCCGGGTGGCGATCCGGGTGAGGCCGTCCGGTCCGTGGTAGGCGCCGTACAGACCGGCCATGACGGCGAGTAACACCTGCGCCGTGCAGATGTTCGACGTCGCCTTCTCGCGACGGATGTGCTGCTCGCGGGTCTGGAGCGCAAGACGCAACGCGATACGTCCATCCTCATCCTTCGAAACGCCGACCATGCGTCCGGGGAGTTGCCGCTTGTACTCGTCGCGGGTCGACATGAACGCTGCGTGGGGTCCCCCGAACATCATCGGCACGCCGAAACGCTGCGAGCTGCCCACCACCGCGTCGGCGCCGATCTCTCCCGGCGGGACGACCAGTGTCATCGCCAACAGGTCGACGGCGAACACGACGAGCGCGCCCACCTCATGGATCCGCTCGACCGCAGCGGCGTGGTCCCGCACGGTCCCGTGGGTCCCCGGGTATTGGATGAGGACCCCGAACACCCCGTCCGGGAGGCCGCGGTGGGGATCACCGATGACTATCTCGAGTCCGAGTGGAAGGGCCCGGGTCTTGACGTCTTCGATCGTCTGGAGGTGAGCGGTCTCGTCGAGGAGGAAGACGGGACCCGAGCGTCGGTTCACGCGTTTGAACAT
>JAUVNV010000075.1 GCA_030599515.1 Acidimicrobiia bacterium | reverse complement strand
TCCCACATGTACCGGAAGGTCGGCGCTGTGTACGCGACCCAGGAGGACGCCCGCCATCTCCTGAATCGCGGAGCCTTGCTCGGCGTGTTTCCCGAGGGGGAATCCGGCTTCATGAAGCCGGTTTGGCAGGCGTACCACGTGCAGCGGTTCGGCCGCGGGGGTTTCGTGCAGCTCGCCGAGCAGACGGGGACACCGATCGTTCCCGTTGCGATTCTCGGCGCAGAGGAAGTCCACCCGACCGTCGCCGTTTCGAAGCGCCTGGCCCAGCTCGTGCGGTTCATCTTCCCTCAGCAACGGGTCGAGGAGATCGCTGTGTTCCTCAATCCGGTCCCGCTGCCGGTGCGGTGGCGCATTCGATTCCTCCCACCGGTGATGCCCGAGAACCCCGGCGTTGAGCCCGATCCGCTCCGCATGCTCGAGCGATCCGAAGACATTCGACGCACGGTGCAGAGCACTCTCGACGCACTGCTCGCTGGACGAGGAACGGCGTTCTCCTAGCTGCATTCAACGACCCGACGTCGGACCTCTCCCGGGGGATCATCCAACTCGGTCTCAACAGGTGCTTGCAGTAGTTAGCACTCTGCGATATACTGCAATCATCGTGAAGAGTCCAACCGTTTCAGATCTCGGCACATTCATCAAGGAGCATCGAACACGCTCCGCGATGTCTGTTCGGAGGCTCGCCGATCAGGCGGGCATCTCGAACCCGTACCTGTCGCAGATCGAGCGCGGACTGCGTAAGCCCTCTGCGGAGATCCTCAAGTCGATCGCCAGGGCACTCGGAATCAGGACCGAATCGCTCTACGAACGTGCCGGACTCCTCGACGATATCGAGCACTCCAGCGTCGAGGCCGCTATCGAGTCCGACCCGACGCTCACGAAGACCCAGCAACAAGCGCTGACGGAGATCTACCGGAGCTTCGTCGGCAATGGACAGAAGGAGGCGACATGACCACCGTCATGGACACCCAGAAAGACAACGTCATCAAGGCGTTCTACGTAGCCGTCGGAACTCCGATGGTGACCGGCCGCAAGACGAAGGACTTCGGGACTGACTTGTTCACCGAAGCTTCGATCGCCGACCTCGGCGGCGCAAGCCGCAAGGTCATGGACTTCGGAACGAACTTGTTCATGGAGACGTCGATCGCCGACCTCGAGGCCGCGGGCCGCGAGCTGACCGGTTCTATTCGCGAGTCGCACATGGTCGAACAACTCCAGGAAGGTGTCGAGCACATCCAGGAGGCCAAGGTCATCGAGCAGATCCAGGACAAGGTCGACGTCGACCTCTTCCAGGAGCGCGTCGAGATGCTTCGCGAGCAGCTCGAAACCACGCTTCACAACTGGCGCGAGCAGTTCACCCCCGGCGTCTCCGGCCCCACTCCTGTGAAGGTCGACAAGACCGTCACGAAGAAGGTCGCTCCGAAGAAGACGGCAACCAAGAAGACCGCCGCCAAGAAGACGACCCCCAAGGCAACGGCCAAGAAGGCCGCTCCGAAGAAGACGACCCCGAAAGCGGCTGCAAAGGACACAACACCCGAGAAGTGACCTTCACGTTCTCGACATGAAGCCCCGACCGAAAGGGCGGGGCTTCATCGCGTCGTCGGTACTGAGTACTCGGCACCCAGTACTCAGTACTTGTCAGTGCGTCACGAGCGGCTCGATCTCCTTCGCCGCTTCGATCCATCCGGCGACCATCCCATTGGTCGGGAGACGGCGGATCAGGCGTCTCCTGAGATTCAGGTCGGTCATGGCCGCAAGGAGGCGATCGGGATTCCGGCGTCGTAGCTCACGAATGGTGTCCACGCCGGCGACCTCCATCAGGTCGGCGTACTCCGCACCAACGCCCTTGATCCGCATCAGATCGGCACGGTTCACCCAAGCGAGGATCTCGCTCTCAGGGAGGTTCGTTTCCCTGGCCAGACGGCGGCGCCCGGTTCGTGTCGCGGCAACCTTGAGCAACGCGTCGGTCGTACGCACGCCCGCCTTGCGGAGCTTCGTCGCGTCACGTTGATCCATAGATTCGATCGCAGCGATCGATGCCATTCCATGCCCCCTCTGGGCGCTCGCGGAGCTCAGCCCAGCAATCCTACCGGATGACCGCGCCCCGAGTCGATAGGACCGCTTTCAACGACCTGTCACATCCTCCGGAATCCGGATGCGTGGCGTCTCGAGGCGATCGAACCACACCTCGGCAACGCCCTCGGGATGGCTCTCGAGAAGTCCCAGGAGGTCGACGTCGCCCTCCAGTCCGAGCAAGTGTTCCCACGATTCCCTGGCAAGCACGATCGGGAATCCACGTCGATACCGGTACTTCGGAACGACCGCCGTCGCGCCTTCGGCCGCATCCAAGAGAGCGGAGACGTCGCTCGCGGGAATTTCGGGTTGATCGGCAAACGCGATCACCACAAGATCGGTCGCCGGACCCCGCATCACGACGTCGAGCCCGACGCGTAGCGAAGCGGCGGAGCCTTCTTCCCACTCCGGATCGATGACGATCGTCGCGTCCCAGGATCCCAACGTGGCCGCGATGTCCTCGGCATCGGGACCAAGCACGACGATGACCTCGTCGACCGGCCACACGGACGCGCCTGCAAGCGACCGGTCGATGAGCGTGATGCCACCGACGACGCTCAGATACTTCGATCCGACGAAACCCGACCCGGGGTCATTGGCGAGAACCACAGCGACGGTCCGTGGCACGGTCCCTCCTTCGATGGGTCCGTAACGGTACCCCAGGTCAGGTCGGATCGACCATCGGCGCCGCGTAGCGCAACAGGGCGCCGGCCTCGACCTCTGCCAGGGGGCCGTCGTTCAGTATGTGCTGTACGCGACCGCCTGCACCCCGCACCAACTCACTCAGACGATCGACGACGTCGGGCAATGAACGGAGCGAACCACCGCAGACCGAGCAGGCCGACCCCATCTCACAGGTCACCCGTTCGCAGTCGACGCAGATCGATCCCGCCGTGGTGTGCTCCGCCTGAACGAAGAGAACCTCCACCGCACGTCGATTGACCGCCGCGCATGCCTGTTCGAGACCGAGAACCGCTGTGCTTCCAGAGGCTGCTGCGTCGAAGAGTTCGGTGACAAGCCGGGTCTCTTCCTGCACCTCCCACTCGGCCGCCACGCGACGGGCATGTTCGAGCACCGTCGACGGTGTCATCGTTCTTGGATCGATCGTGAACGTGCCGGCTAACAGATCAGCGACATCCGGGGGGAGCGCCGCGAGTAACCCGGCGACATGAGAGTCGGAGCCGCCAACGATGAGGAGGTCGAATCCGCCATCAGATCGCTTCAACTCGGTGATCCGGTCGGCGACGTGCCGGTAGTGTCGAGCCGCCATCTCGTCGGCTCTCGCCCGCACGCGCTGCTCTTCGTATCCCGAGAACCCGCCGTAGTTCGCCTTGCGGATCTCCTCGTCGCGCATTTCCTCCCAGGTCTCGAGTTGGTCCATTGAGAACCGGAAGATCGATCCGAGACGCCGACCAACCACTGCCACGCAGTACCGCCGATAGTGCTCGATCATGGCTTCGAGGGGCCGGAAGTATGGAGCGTCATCGACGATTGCCCGATCGCGAACCGGCCCGGGGAGCGTGAACTGCTCGTCAACTCCCGCCCCATGAGAGCGGAAGACGGCAACGCCATGGCCGAGATCCGTACCGAACCGTCCGATGTCGCGCGAGAGCGCGTGGACGTCTTCCCGGATCGAGAGCCGCTGTGACCGCGGAAGCGATTCCGAGGTGGCCTCGGCTTGAGCGAGAAGGTCCTTGATTCGAGCGGGGAGGTTCCGCAGAGACACGGGTCCCGGTTGGAGATTCACGTAGACCGACAGCACGGGGAACCCCCCGGTGTCGATCAGCCTGAGTCGATCGATCTGAGCCTGATCCAGCACCTTGACCTCCTGCGCATCGACGACACCGAGCCTACTCCCGCGACCATCGGGCGGATAGAGCCGGGATTGGTCTTCTCAAGTATTCGAACAGGAACGCCCATCGCGATCAGGTGGTCCTCGATGGAGTCGATTCCAGGTCGATCCCGGTGGCGGTGTCGACACGCTGTGCGTTGATCCAGTCTTCGAAGTCCTGCCGTGCGACACGCCACTCCCTGCCGAACTTGACCGCGGGAAGCCCCCCGGACCGCAGTTGGCTGGTGACGACGAACGTGGACACGTCCATGTACTCGCAGATGTCTGCAACCGAGAGCCACTCTTTTTCGATGTCGACCTTGATGCGATCCATGTGACTGTTCTACCCGACTCCGTGCTCGGAGTCCACCCTGTTGATAATCCCTTGCAGATCTTCAGTGTTCAGCGTAGGGTTCCGATCCGAATGCGACCAACCCGGTCGCTCTGCAGGATTGCAGGGGCAGCGACGGGCGGAGGGATCCGGGGAGACGGACGCATGAAGATCGAAGCATCAACTGTCGAGGCACACCGGTTCGCTCGCGTGCGCCGCAAGGGCTACGACCCCATCGAGGTCGACCGGGTCATGGAACGACTGATCGCCACCCTCCGCGCCTACGAGCACGACACCGCCAAACTCGAAGAGAGAGTCGTACAAGCAGACGACTCCGTCGACGCCATCCGCCGGACGTTCGCTGCCGCGCAGCGCACCAGGGACGAGATGATCAACGAGGGCGCGGCGCGCGCTGCGGCGATCGTCGATGATGCCAAAGGTGAAGCCGGACGACTCATCGGAAACGCCCGCGCCGAGGCCGAGGCGATGCTGTTCGAGCCGGACGAGGCGATGATTCGCGCCCACCGCGAGGGCGCAGACCGCATGGCGGAGGCCGAAGCCTCAGCGTATCGGCTGCTGCTGGATGCCGAGACGGCTCGATCGGACGCCGTGACGCTGACCGAGCAGGCACTAGAGCGCAACAACACCGAGATCGACACGATGAAGGCGGCGGCCGTCGTCGAGACCGAGCGAATCGCGAACGAGATCGTCGGAGCCGCCCGGCGCGAAGAGATCCGGCTCGCCACGCACCTCGAGGAGCTACGCACAGCGGTTGCAGAGGTCGAGTCGAAGATCAACGATCTCGCTGCTCTCACTGCTCCCCGCACCACACACATCGCTCAGGTCATCGACCTCACGGTCATCGACGGCGAGGCGACGATATCAGGACTGGGCCGGAGTTAGGGGCCCACTGCCGATCGCGGGCCGTCCGAGAGGGCGGTCCGCGCCCGGCGCCGCCACATGCCGCGTACTCAGGGTTGGTGATCTCGTATTTGACGCTCGTACTTGACGCCGACAGCCCATGGAGAATGCGGTCGTTCACTCTGTGGGCCCACGGCCGCGTATACGAGGTGGTGTCTGGGTACGCGGCGTGTTGAGATGGCGCAATTCGGCTGCGTTCGGCATACTGGCGCTATGACAGATCAGTACTATCAGGAAGACAGCCAGGCGACGACGGTCCTCGTTCTCGGGATTCTCAGCCTCGTGCTCTGCCAGGTCCTCGGCCCGTTCGCATGGGTCATGGGGAACAAGGAACTCGCAGCGATCGATGCCGGCAAACGCCCGCCGCAGAACCGCGGAACGGCCCAAGCCGGGAAAGTCCTCGGCATCATCGGGACCGTTCTGCTCGGCGTCGGTGTGTTCTTCGGCGTGGGCATGCTCGTCCTCATTGCGATCGGCGCCTCGGCTTCGTGATCACACTCTCGCCGGTGGCGTCCCGACTCGGGAGGCGATCGCTCTTCGCGATCCCGTTCGTCGCGGCCATCACACTGGCCACGATCACACCATCCGACGCGAGTCCGACGATCTGCGGCTTCGCCAACTGCACCGGGATTGCCTGCCCGGGCTGCGGGATGACGAGGGCGGCCGGTGAGCTCATTCGAGGGAACCTGATCGCGGCACTTCGCTACCACCCGCTTGTGCTGCTCGTGGTCGCCGAATTGCTGGGGGCATGGACGATCTGGGCTGCGCACCAGGCAGGATGGATCCGGTGGCAACACCGTCGCTGGGTGGACGTGGTCATCGGCGGCACAGCGGTGTTGTTGGTGATCGTGTGGATCGCCCGGCTGGTTGCCGGCACGACACCACCGATCTGACGTTCCGTCAGGCCGATTCGCTCTCGACGTGCACCAGGACGCTCGGAGCCGTGTCCGGACCGTATTCCCTCACGATCAACCCACGGCCGTAGAGATCGGCGACGAGGCCGGCCGCCGATAGTTCGAAGAGGTTGAGTCGCTCAGCGACGCCCTGAATCGAAGCGCCGCCGCCGATCGCGGCCAGGATCGGCCAGGTCTCGGCATCAACATGGACTTCCGACACGCCGGCGGCAAGCCGGGGGCGCACCACGAAACGAATCGAAGTGTCGGGCACGATCTGCACGATCTTCGCCCATTCGGCGCGGCGAGCCGCCGCCGCCTCGAGAACGTCGTCGGCCTCGAACCGCTGGATCTCCTCCGCGCCGTACGCCCTCGTCACCACTCCCTCGACGAACCAGAAGCGTCCGGCGGAACCGTGGCTGAGCCGAATGAGAACCTCGCTGATCTGCTGGAGGATGAGAGGTCGCGCCGGATCGGGCCATCTGCCGCCCGGGTTGCGTCCCCGGCGATCTCGTTCGGGACGAGTTCCCAATCGCGCGAGGGCCGCAACCGACCCATCACCGTCCCTCGTCGTCGCATATGTCAGGCACCCGTCGACGAAGAACACCCTGCCCGTCAGCGATCCCCGTTCGACCCGGAGCACACCGGTCCCTCCAGCGGTCGCGAGAAGACGAACGACGTCGGCAAGCGAGAACGAGTCGAGGTCACCCTGGAGAGCGTCCATAAGGACGTATCGGCAGAAGCGCAAGCAGACATGAGTTCGGCGACAGGAAACAGGAAAGCGTCCCCCCGGCTCTCGCCGCGGGGACGCTCTTCTTCGTCCTCGTACTCAGTACTCAGTACTGAGTACTCACTACTTCGACACAATCGCAGCCTGGGCGGCTGCGAGGCGGGCCACCGGGACCCGGAACGGGGAGCAGCTGACGTAGTTCAGGCCGAGTTCGTGGCAGAGTGCGATCGAACGCGGCTCGCCGCCGTGCTCTCCACAGATCCCGGCCTCGATCCCCGGACGGGTGGCCTTCGCCTTCTTGAGAGCGATACCCATGATCTGACCGACACCGTCCGGGTCGATCGTGAAGAACGGGTTGTCATCGAGGATCCCCTCCGACAGGTACTCGATGAGGAAGCTGCCCTCGGCGTCGTCCCGGCTGATGCCATACGTCATCTGCGTGAGGTCGTTCGTACCGAACGAGATGAACTCGGCGTATTCTGCGATCTGGTCGGCGGTGAGCGCCGCCCGCGGGATCTCGATCATGGTCCCGAACTTGTAGTCCACCTCGAGGCCCTGCTCGGCCATGACGTCCTTGGCTTCCTTCTCAAGGATCTCGCGCTGACGTTTCAACTCGTTCACGTGACTCGTGAGCGGGATCATGATCTCGGGGTGCACGTCGATGCCCTCGCGGGTCACCTCACAGGCAGCCTCGAAGATCGCACGCACCTGCATGCGGGTCAACTCTGGGCGCAGAATGCCGAGACGTACACCGCGCAGGCCCAGCATCGGGTTCTGCTCTCGCAGAGACTCGACACGCTCGAGCATCTCCGACTTCGCGGAGATCTCTGCATTGAGAGCATCCCCGTCCGCGGACCCGGTGGTCTTGTCCAACGCGATCCTCAGATCGGCGATTTCCATGACGAGTTCTTCGAAGCTCGGGAGGAACTCGTGAAGCGGCGGATCGATGAGCCGGATGACGACCGGGTATCCGTCCATCGCCCGGAAGAGCCCGGCGAAGTCGTCACGCTGGTACGGAAGCAAGGAGAAAGTCAGTTCCTCTCGCTCTTCTTGCGTATCGGCGAGGATCATGCGCTGTACGACGGGAAGACGCTCCGGCTCGAAGAACATGTGCTCCGTGCGGCAGAGACCGATGCCGCGGGCACCGTATTCGCGGGCACGCTCGGCGTCACTCGGATAGTCGGCGTTCGCCCACACATCGAGTTCCCGTCTCTCGTCGGCCCAACCGAGGAGCTTCGTGAGCCACGGATCATCGATGTCGGGAACCTTGGTCTCAACCTGGCCGAGGAACACCTCGCCGGTCGTCCCGTCGACGGAGAGCCAGTCGCCCTCGTTGACGACGACATCGCCGACGGTCATCGTCTTCCCCTGCACGTCGATGTCGAGTTCGTGCGCACCGACGACCGCCGGTTTGCCGAACTGACGGGCGACGAGCGCCGCGTGGCTCGTTCGGCCACCGCGCGACGTGACGATTCCGTTGGCAGCGAGCATCCCGTGTACGTCATCCGGCTTGGTCTCGGGCCGGCCGAGGATCACATCCTTGCCATCCTTCGCCCACTCCTGAGCGAGATCCGGGTCGAAAGCGACCATGCCGACCGCTGCACCGGGAGAGACGTTGAGACCGAGGGCGATCTGTCGGCCTGCTGCAGCTGCCGCCGCTTTCGAGTCGACGTTGAACTGTGGGTGCAGGAAGAAATCGACATGCTCGGGGCTGACGCGCATAAGCGCCTGGTCCGTGCTGATCATGCCCTCTTCGACCATGTCGACCGCGATCCGGACGGCGGCCTGTGCGGTCCGCTTCCCGTCGCGAGTTTGGAGCAGCCAGAGCTTCCCGTTCTCGATCGTGAACTCCATGTCCTGCATGTTGCGGTAGTGGTCTTCGAGCTTCCTTGAGAAGGCGTCGAACTCCGCATACACCTCGGGCATGTCATCACCAAGCTTGGCGATCGGGTCGGTCCTCCGAATGCCAGCAACCACATCCTCGCCCTGAGCGTTGAGCAGGTAGTCACCCTCGAGGTGCGGCTCGCCTGTGGTGGCGTTTCTGGACATCGCAACGCCGGTACCGGAGCCCTCCCCCATGTTGCCGAACACCATCGCCTGAACGTTGACGGCCGTCCCAAGGTCGTGTGGGATGCCGTCTGCGTTGCGGTAGGCGAATGCACGATCCGAGTTCCAGGACTTGAAGACGGCTTCGATGGCCATCATCAGCTGATCGTTGGGGTCCTGGGGGAAGTCCTGACCGGTCTCGCTCTTGACTATCTCCTTGAATCTCTCCAGCACGCCCGACAGGGCGGCAACGTCGAGTCCAGAGTCGGTTTCCACACCCGCAGCGGCACGAGCTTCAGTGAGCACCCGCTCGAACGCGTGGTCGTCAACGTCCATGACGACGCTTCCGAACATCTGCACGAGGCGACGGTACGAGTCATAGACGAAGCGTTCGTTGCCGAACGCCTCAACCATGCCGGGAAGAATCGCATCGTTGATGCCGATGTTGAGAACGGTGTCCATCATCCCCGGCATGGAGAACTTCGCGCCGGAGCGACAGGAGACGAGGAGAGGTGAGTCCGCAGAACCAAAGGTCTTGCCGAGCGTGGCCTCGGTCGCGGCGAGTGCAGCGTCGAGTTGGTCGGTGAGACCATCCGGGAACTGCTCGTCGTTGGCGAGGTAGACGTTGCATGCCCGTGTCGTGATGGTGAATCCCGGCGGCACCGGAACACCGATCCTCGACATGTCACCCAGGTTCGCGCCCTTGCCACCGAGTAGTCCTCGAACCTGGTCCCAATCGTTGTCGAGGGCTGCTTCGGCCTGATCGACCTCGTCGAACCGGTAAACCCACTTGTCCATCGTGTGCTCCTTGTCTGCATCCGTTCACCACGGCGCGGTATCGCCCGGCCGCGCGATGCGCATGAACGACCGGGTTTCGAGGCTTGAACGGTACCGTGCTCGCGATGCATTGGATTCGGTTCCTGCGCTTGGCTGGTTGGACGGCGTTCGCGCTGCTTCTCGGCGCCTGTGCGGTAGGTGCCTCGGCATCACCTGCGCCGCCGGCGACCTTCCCTCCGATCACCGCGATCACACCGACGACGACTTCCACTACCCCACCCCCACCGTCCACCGCGATCACGATCGCGGAACCGACCACGACGACCACGACGACGGTTGCCCCGGTTCCTGATCCGAGGGGGCGTTTGGTGGTCAGTGGGACGGGGGATGTGAATCTCGATCCGGGTTTTGTCCGGTCGTTCCCTTCCACGGGTTACGGGTACGCCTGGTCCGGTCTCGATGACATCTTCAACCGGGATGACCTGACCGTGATCAATCTGGA
>JAUVNV010000260.1 GCA_030599515.1 Acidimicrobiia bacterium | reverse complement strand
GCGCTCGGCCACCTCCAGGGTCCTGTACAAACATTCAGTCAATGTGGACCACCTCCCTTCTCTGGTACCCGAGAGTCTGCCACACGAATCGGGATTCGTCGACGACGGTATCGTCAAGGCGCAGCATCGAGAGGAATGGACCTGTGGCAGGAAGCATCGGGATCTTGACGGCGGGGGGTGACTCGCCCGGTCTGAATGCTGCGATCCGCGCGATCGGCAAATCGGCGATCCGCGCGCACGGCATGAACGTGGTGGGGTTCCTGGACGGATTCCGCGGTCTCATGCAGAACCGGTACGTCCGGCTCGACGAGGACGCTCTGTCCGGGATTCTCACGATCGGCGGCACGATTCTCGGCACGAGCCGAGACAAGCCGCACCGGATGACCGTCGGCGACGAACGCATGGACATGACCGGCGTCATGCTCGACCATGCCTCGTTGCTCGGCCTCGACGCGCTGGTCGCCATCGGGGGCGGCGGCACGCAGAAGAACGTACTTCGCCTCTCCGGACGGGGCCTGCCGATCATCACCCTGCCGAAGACGATCGACAACGACGTCTGGGGAACCGACACGACGGTCGGTTTCGATACTGCTCTCACGATCGCGACCGAGGCCGTCGACCGTCTCCACTCCACGGCCCACTCCCACCACCGGATCATCGTGGTTGAGATCATGGGCCACAACGCCGGATGGCTCACCCTGGGGGCCGGACTCGCCGGTGGCGCCGACGTGATTCTCATCCCGGAGATCCCATACCACCTGGACCGTGTCGCAACCTCGATCTCGAGCCGAAAGGCGTCCGGCCGCACGTTCTCGATCGTCGCCGTCGCCGAAGGCAGTCGCCCGGTCGAGTATCGAATCCATCAGCAGGAACTTCGCGATCGGATCGCAGCAACCGTGGGATCCGACCGCGATCTGGCCGAACGCACGCTCGCTCAACTTCGGGCCGGTGCTCTGAGTCACACGACAAACCTGGCGAGATCACTCGAGGAGCTGACCGGCCTCGAAGCTCGTGTCACGATTCTCGGTCACGTTCAACGAGGCGGTACACCGTCCTCGGTCGACCGAAACCTCGCCACGGTCCTCGGCACGGCGGCGACCCGTTTCATCGCGGACGGCGTCGTCGATCGCATGGTCGCGGTTCACAACAACGAACTCCTCGGTGTGCCGATCGATGAGGTTGCCGGGCGGCGAAAGATCGTGCCACCAGACCACCCGTGGATCAGGTCGGCCCGCTGCACTGGCGTCACCTTCGGGGACTGAACCGACGAACACCCCGAATAGGCGTCTGGCGTAGATTCCGGCAATATAGTGCCGGCGGCGAAATCTACGCCAGACGCCAGAGGGAGTAGTCATGCCGGTAGCAGAAGCCAACGGACAGCAGATCGCCTACAGCGACACCGGCGGGGATGGACCGGCACTCGTGTTCAGCCACGGGTTCCTCATGGATCGCACAATGTTCGACGCCCAGATCGAGGTCCTTTCTGCCACGTATCGGTGTGTGACCTGGGACGAACGGGGCTTGGGCGAGACCCCGGCCGACGGTCCGTTCACCTACTGGGACTGGGCGGACGACGCGATCGGGCTGATGGATCACCTGGGTATCGACCAGGCCGTACTCATCGGCATGTCACAGGGCGGCTATCTCTCGCTGCGCGCCGCTCTTGCCCACCCGGATCGGGTGCGGGGCCTGGTGCTGATCGACGCCGGGGTGTACCTGGACGACGAGGAGACCATGACCGGATACGCCGGCATGATCCAGCACTGGCTGAGCGACGAGCCGCTCGGCGAGGTCGGCACCATGGTGGCGGGACTCATCCTCGGCGAGCCGAGCCTGATGGAGAAGTGGATCGAAATCTGGGAGTCCCGGGATCGCTCGACGGTCAGGTACCCGGGTGACTGTCTGCTCGGTCGTGACGACATCAGCGGCCGGGTCGACGAGATCACGTGTCCTGTGCTCGTCGTTCACGGCGAGGAGGACCTGGCGATCCCGATCGAGACGGCGCGGCAACTCTGCGACGAACTCCCCGACTGCCGCGGCATGGTCGCAGTCCCCGGCGCACCCCACGCCAGCAACATGACCCATCCCGAGATCGTGACCCCGGCAATAGCCAACTTCCTGACCAGCCTCAACTGATCTCACCGGATAGACGAGTAGAAAGTAGAAAGTAGAAAGTACCAACGAGAGGTGCGGTCTTTCTACTTTCTACTTCCCAGATCCTGATCTACAGCTCATCGACTTTCGCGTTGAACTGCTCGATCAGTTCGTCGATCGGGTCGGCCATCTTCTGGATGCTCGTCCAGTACTCCGGGTCGTACCACTGGGCCTGGATCTCTTCGTAGGTCTTGCCCTGCTGCTCGACCCAGGTGTAGTACTTCAGGTTGTGGATGCGCTTCCGGTCGTAGTAGTCGAGTTCCTGAACGTTGGCCAACGACTGCCCCATCAGGTGCTGGTGGTACGCACCGGCAGCGTCGAGGAGCGTGAACTCGCCGCGCTCTTCGTTCAGCTCTTCCAGCCGTGACTCGTACATCTCCATCGAGTCGGTTCCGAGCGTCATCACAACGTCTTCGCCGGTGAGCTCGTACCACTTGGCGAACTTGATCGCCATCAGCATGTTCGCCACACCGGAGATGCCGAGGAGCGGGAGCTTCTCGATGAACCCGGCGGGTACACCCTGGCTCGCGAGGTACTCGAGACCGGCCGGCTCGTTGAAGAGACGGATGAGGCTGATCGTCGACTCGTCGTCGATCGCCATCGCCATGTCGGTATTGCGCACGTTGTGGATCCACGGGATGTGCTTGTCGCCGATCCCCTCGATCCGGTGCTCACCGAACCCGTTGTAGATCATCGTCGGGCACTCGGTTGCCTCGCCGGCGGCGATCTTCGAGTACGGGTAGATCTGCTTCAGGTAATCGCCGGCGGCGATCGTCCCGGCAGAACCCGTGGTCAGGGTCACGCCGGCGAACCGGTCGTTCTCGCCCATCACCTCGTTGAGCACCTCGACCATGGCGGGACCCGTGATGTTGTAGTGCCAGAGGTAGTTCCCGAACTCGTCGAACTGGTTGAAGATCACGATATCCTCACCGGAGACGCGCAACTCGTTGCACTTGTCGAAGATCTCCTTGACGTTCGACTCCGTCCCGGGCGT
>JAUVNV010000077.1 GCA_030599515.1 Acidimicrobiia bacterium | reverse complement strand
GCCTTCCGGCTCCTCATGTGATCTGTGTCCGTCTCGCGGGGAGATTGTCTCCACGGTGCGCCTCGGACCTCAACAGAATCTCAAGACGTCCCGTGGCCCCTCTTCGAGCCTTCAACTCTGATGGACCATCGAACACGCGTCGATGAGCGACATGAGATGGCGGAAGGCCGCCTGTAGGGGGTTCAATGCTCCCGTCCGGCTGCAGTGTTGGGCGATGAGGCTGCCGTCCGCTCAAGAGGGCAATGACCCTTTTGCCCGAGTGCGCATCGGTGACTGACACGGACGGGTGTCCCGCAGTGCGTGGTCTCTGTTGTGTGTCCGAGTGGTCGGTGGAGGAATGCAGCCATCTGGCCGCGGTTGGCTGCCGCATCGGGGCAACACCGTTCGTTGTCCGGCGGGTTGCAGCCCCTCATCACCCTGGCGGGCTCCAGTCGGTCGAGATCGCGTTCCAACACGGAATCATCGCCGGGGGACCGGGTACGCTCGGGCTATGACGAGCATCCTGCTCGATGGTGTGACGGTGGTTCATTCGGGTGTCGCGGCGGTCAGCGATGTCACGCTCTCCGTCGAGGATCGGGAGTTGCTCGTCGTCATCGGACCATCCGGCAGTGGCAAGACGACCCTGTTGCGAGCCGTAGCCGGTCTCGACACGGTGGAGAGCGGGGACGTGTCGTTCGATGGCGAGATCGTGACAGGGCAGTCGCCGGCTTTGCGCGACGTCGCGATGGTGTTCGAGGACAACGCGCTGTTGCCCTTCAGGTCGGTCCGCAGGAACGTCTCGTTCCCCCTCGAGGTTCATCGCGTCCATCGCGACGAAATCGAACGGCGTGTTCTCGCCGAGACGAGGACGCTTGCGATCGATCGGTTCCTGGAGCGGATGCCGAATGAACTTGCCGCAGGGCATCAACAACTGGTGCAGGCGGCGCGGGCCCTGGTGCGGCGCCCGTCCGTGTTCCTTCTCGATGAGCCGCTCGCCCGCATGGACACAGCGAATCGCCAGATGATGCGCACAGAGATCCTCGTTCTCCAGCGCGGGTACGGGGTCACCACGCTCTACGCGACGAATGACCAGGAGGAGGCGATGGTTCTCGCCGACCGCATCGCCGTGATCGACGAGGGTCGTCTCCGTCAGGTTGCGTCTCCCGATGAGATCTACCAGAGGCCCGTGGACACGTTCGTGGCCGGCTTCGTCGGCTCACCGTCGATGTCGTTCGTGGAAGGCGAGGTGTCGGGCCGCGAAATTCGTTTCGGGGTCGGCGCTCTCCCGGTACCGCCGCGGATCGCGAGCGGACGGGTCACCATCGGCGTGCGTCCCCACGACTGGGAACCCGTCTCCGCCGCGGGTCTTCGCGGTGTCGTGACGGCGGTTGAGGACCACGGCGACCACGGATTCGCCACCGTCGACCTCGGCGGGGTCGAGATCACGATGCGGGTAGCCGCTGGAGGTCCGACGGACGGGGAACCCGTTGAGATCTGGACCCGCCGGTTCCACGTCTTCGACTCTTCCGGACGTGCCGTCGCACACGTTCGCTAGCGCAAGTGCCGATGCGGTCGAATCCGTTGTCGTGTACGGCATAGTGGGATGACGGACGCGGCCTGATAGGGTTCGAGAATGGATATCGGTCGTGTCGGGCTTTGGACATTCCTCCTGGATGAGCATCCAACTACGCGGGTGCGTGAGTTGGCTCAGGAGATCGAGGAGATGGGGTGGCCGACGCTGTGGCGGCCCGAGTCGAGCGGTCGGGACGCGTTGATCTCCTCGAGTGTCCTGTTGGATGCGACGTCCCGGCTGATCGTGGCGTCCGGCATCGCGCAGATCTATGCGCGACATCCCGTGACAACCGCAGCGGCTCAGAAGACACTGTTCGAGGCTCACGAAGGTCGATTCCTGCTCGGACTGGGTGTGGCTCATGCCCCTTCGGTGGAGGGAATCCGCAAGCTCGAATACCGGACTCCCTACTCAGACATGGTGGCGTACCTGAAAGCCATGGCAGAAGCTCCCTACACGGCAGTGGAACCCGCAGCCAAGCCACCGACCGTGCTCGCCGCCCTCGGACCGCGGATGCTCAGGTTGAGCGCCGAAGCTGCGGATGGTGCCCACCCCTACTTCACCCCTCCTGAACACACCGCGATGGCCCGCGGCATCCTCGGGCAGGGCCCACTTCTGGCCCCGGAGCAGATGGTGGTCATCGACCGCGACCTCGACAGGGCGAGGAGCGTGGCCAGAACACATATGGCCCGCTATCTGAAACTGCCCAACTACGCCAACAATCTGCTGCGGTGTGGATTCACCCGGACCGACATCGACGACATGACGGATCGGCTGGTCGACGGGATCGTCGCGTGCGGTGATATCGACGCCACGATGAGGCGGGTCCAGGAACACCACGACGCCGGCGCCGACCACGTGTGCATCCAGGTCCTCGTCGCCGACAATGACCTCGACGCCACAATTGACCACTGGCGGAGACTGGCCGACGCTTTCGGGCTGTAGGAGATCTATCACCCGGGATCGCGGTCACCTCGAGTGGCCCACCATGCCACTACGAGCGGATGGGCGCCGGCGAAACGGAGTTGCGGCACGCGACTCCTCGACGAACAGGGATCGCGCCGGGGCACCGCTCGGAGTGGCGTGACTCTCCCCGGTGGAGGTGTCGCGGGGCGGGCGATGAGTGGTCGCTGTCGCGACGCTCGGCGGCGAATCGACCTCCCCTATGAGTGGACGACGTCCATCTCCCGGTGCCGGAACAGGGGTGTCTCCTTCGCCGACGACTCTCCTTCCCACGCCGCGGAAGATGCCGGCCGGGGAATCGACAACAGAGTCGTCTTTGCCCCGACGACGTCCATCGAGGTAGCTCTCGGATCTGGGAGAAGCCTGGATATCAGTGGACGCCCCGCACCTCCCGCACCGCCTCCTGGTAGATGCCAACGGCACCGATGTAGTCGGAGGTCGCCAGCATCCCGTCGCCAAGGGCCACCAGGTTCTTTGCCTCCTGCACGCTCTTCTGTTCGTTCGGTCGATCGGCGAGCGCTTCGGCGTCGCCGATCGCTCCCACGGCGACCGATTTGGCCGCCAGCGTGAGCAGTCCCTTTTCGAACGTGAGATCGAGCCCCGGATCGGCCGCTTCGGCTGCTTCAAGGTATGCGAGAGCTTGCTTGATCTTCTCGAGCGCCGCATTGAGGTTGCCCTTCTCAAGCAGGTCGAAGGCACCATTGGCAGCAGCGCCGCCCTTGTTGCCACGCAGCTTGTCGATCGCGGCCTGGATGTCGGGATCGTCTGCGAGCGGCAGCAGGGCCTCCGCCACCGCGGCGACTGCATCGGCTGCGTCGACCACGTCGATCTGTGCGGTCGCCGAGCCGATACCTCCATCCTTGTCGGTGACGTCCAGCGTGATCGCGTACGCCCCTTCGTCGGTGTACGTGTGGCCCGCTTCCAGCCTCCCCGTTGCCCCGCCGACGGAGTCGCTGATCGATGCGAAGTCTCCTTCGTGGAGCACCGTGCCGTCGTCCCAGCTGAGTGTCGCGGTGTGGGTATCGAGCGTGCCCACATCGGTGAAGCTCCCCTCTAGATCGATGCCGAGGCCCACGAGAACGACCGGCACATCAACACCGATCTCGGCTCCCGTTTCGTCGGTGATCCGGTCGATGGCACTGACCGGGGCGACGTTCGCGGCAGTCACGACCACCGTGTCTGTTCCTTGAGCCCCGTGGTTGTCGATCACCGTGAAGGTGAACGTGTACACGCCGTTGTCGAGCGCAGTGAAACTCAGCGACTGTGTGGTCGCATCGGGGACCGCCTGGCCGTTGGTGCTGGTCTCGAGATGCCACGAGAACGTGTGCGTATCCTCGGTATTCGGGTCGGTGAACGAACCGTTCAGTGTTACCAGATCGGCTTCGTCCACGGCCCGGTCGGGACCGGCGTCCGCCGTGGGCGGAGAGTTGGGCGGGATGATGTGGAACCAGATCCGGGACCTGTCGGACTCGTCTCCCGCGATCGACAGCGACTCCCCGCATGCACCGGTGAGGTCCCCCGACACCGCACCCGGCTCCAGGGCGATGCATTTCCCGAGGTCTACGACGAGATCCAGATCTCTGGGTCCGTTCTTCGGATCGATGTCCGACTTGTCGTCTGCGTTCGGCTCCTCGTCCTCGTCCCACAACTGGACAACCACCGGGACGGAGCCCGAGAGGCCGACACCGCGAGCGAACGCCCACCCGGGGCTGATGTCGGCCGTGTCCTCAATCTGGTTGCCTTCGTTCCTGAACCAGAACCCATCGATGTTGATCCTGACGAAGTAGTCCGGTCCGCTCTCGCAGGCCCACCCGAGGTCGTCGTGGCACTCCAACTCCTTGACCCTGTCGATCACGACCGTTAGCGCGGTGTCGTGGTGGATGGCTTCTTCGAAGAGCTGATAGAGCGTTGCGACAGCCCGGATGGCGTAGGGGTAGGTGTTTCGGCGGACGATGTGCAGGCAATCGTCGTCGAAGTCGTCCTGATCGCGGCACTTGGCAACATCCTCGAGTTCGCTGAAGTCGACCCAACCGTTCGGGTCGACGGAGTCGCCGTCGAAGTCCTCCGAAGCGTAGAAGTCGGCGCGCTGGTTGGTCAGGTAGAACAGCCTGTAGAGCGGATTGACCGGCCCACCGGGCAGCTCCACCGGCCCGAGCGCGATCAGAGCGTCAAGCTCGGCTGTGCTGAGGGCCGCCTCAGGTACACCCAGCCAGTCCTCGTATTCGTCGGACCATGGGTGCATGTCTTCGTGGGCGTGGGCCGGTACCGCCATGTCCATGAGCAGGTGAGCGACGTGACCGAGGTATTCGTACGCGGTTGAGGTGTGCCCCGCGTGATACTCACCGAGCGCCATACCCCACAGAATTCTCGCCTTCTGCCAGGCATTTGGACCATTGCAGAAGACGCTCGTCACTTCATCGTTGGGGCCACCATCGGCATCCCAGAAGTGATTGATCGTCGTGCAGGCCATCGAGCGGTCCCACACGTGGTCGAGTTCGTCTTCGTGGTAGGCCCCGTGGTCGATGGATCCGGAGCGCGCGGTGATCTCCGGATTCGTGTACAGGATCCTCGCGTAGGCGGCGATGACCGGATGGACGGCGGTTTGATAGGCGTCGGCCGGGTCCGATCGAACGGTGCCCAAGGTCAGCAAGCTCCCGATCAGCATGACAACGATGACGGCGGTCCATTTCCTCATGGGCGGTCTCCTCCGAGAGGGCGACAGGAGCACCGACTTGGCATCCTCACTGCCGGTTGTGGCTCAGACGCGAATGACGCGGATCGGTCGGATCGCGTCGGTTGCCTCGATGACGTCGACCTTCCTCCTGTCCCACCGCCGCCACCTCCTGAACATACGCTTCCAGGTTCGCCGTGGCGCACGATTCTGGGAGTGTGTCACGCCGGGGAACTCATGGCATCACGGATGCGGGCAGCATGACTATCCCCTCTGCCGGTATGCATTAGCGCTGTGGCGTCAGTAGCAGACCGGCACGGGGGACTAGCGACGCTTCCAGGAAGAAGAGGGGAGAGGGGTGCCGCTACGACACGCCATCCCTCGATCCGACGTTGCGAAGGATCCGTTCAAGGGTCGCTGCGATGACTTCAGCCTCGTCCTCGGTCAATTGCTTCGTGAAGTACTGCTCGATGCCGGCCATGTGAACGTTGGCGGCGGTGCGGAATGCTTCGACACCGCTTTCGGTCAGGGTGATCCGAATGGCGCGGCGGTCTTCGAGGTCCGGAATGCGTTGCATCAGGTCGCGTTCTTCGAGGCGATCGACCAGCGTCGTAAGCCCAGACTTGCTCAGGACGACCTTCTGGGCGAGGTCGGTCATGCGAATACCGGGGTCACCGGCCTCGTACACGTGCAGGAGCGCGTCGTAGGTCGGCAAGTCCAGATCGGTGGCGCTTCGTAACTCGCCGTCCAGTAGCGGAGTGATCGTGCCGTACGCCACCATGATCGCCCGCCAGGCTCGACGTCGATTGGTGGAAGCGTCGGCCCGGCCGCGACCCGACCGTTGAACTTCTCCTTGACTTTGTGTTCCCACTCTGTTCAACTCCGTATTGTCCGTGATCAAACTATTCGCAATCGAATGATAGCGAATCACGATCCGGCGGTCGACGAGGGCGAACGCTAGCGAGGTACAGGGATGGGAACGATTGCAGTCGTAGGAGCAACAGGGACGATCGGAAGCCGCGTCGTTGCGGGGCTCGTCGCACAGGGCTACAACGTCCGGGCCATCTCAAGGAATCCGGACGCGGTGGTCGAGGGTGCGGAGACCTTCACTGCCGACCTCACCGACGCCGACCAGGCGGTCGCGGCACTTGCAGACGTGGATGGCGTTTACCTCACGCCGCCGGAAAGCGGAGACGATCCGCTGGGAATGGAAGCCGCCGTGTCGTACAACGTGATTGACGCTGCCGTCAAGAATGGGGTCGATCACGTCGTGATGCATACGGCCGTGGGGGCGAACCTTGGCGACACCGGAGCGAGAGTTCTGGATAACAAGACCGGTATCGAACAGGCGCTCGTCAATTCGGGCGTCGGTTACACGATCCTGCGGCCCGCCTGGTACCTCCAGAATCTGTGGGGCGCACGCGACTACCTCGAGCAGGGAGTCGTCAGCATGCCATGGGCGGGGGACATGGTCTGGGCGGCGACCGATGTCGGAGATGTTGCGACCGCTGCAGTCGCCTTCTTTGGCAGCGGCCCGACGGGGCGTGCCTTCGACGTGCACATCCCGGGCGGCATCACGGGACAGCAGATCGCCGAGGCCGCCAGCGCAGCGCTCGGCCGTGAGGTCCACTACCACGAGGCGGAGATTCCGACCCGCGAGTATGTCGAGGGATTCCCGCTCTCCGATGTCCACAAGGACATCTACGCCGGACTCTTCGACTACTTCCGGTCGACGACCTACCTCGGGGACCCGGAACCGATCACCGAGGAGCTGGACGGATTCGAGCCCCGCGGCCTGGACGAATTCATGAGCGGAGAGCTTTTCGCAGCGAGCTGATCACATTCTCGCCCGCCACCCGGCGGGCGCCACCCGAGACAAGGGAGACGGACATGACGGTCGTAGCAATCAATCACGATGTCGAGGATTACGGCAGGTGGAAGGCAGTCTTCGATGAAATCCCGCCATCGACCATGGGCGGCCTGTTCCACCGAATCAACCGGAGCGTGGATGACCCCAACAACATCACGGTCGTCGCCGGCTTCCCTTCCAGGGAAGCTGCCACAGCGTTCGTCACCAACCCCGACCTGAAGGATGCCATGGGACGAGCCGGCGTCACCGGTGCACCGAGGATTGAGACGTTCGAGGAAGTCGAAGCCGTCCAGTACTAGACCGACAACGTCGGGACAATCGCATTCTCACAGGCACGAGGGCTGCGGCTCCCGCGCCCGTGGTCGCCATGGGTACCACCCGTAATCGAGTGCTGTGGTCTCGAAGGCGCCTTGTGATCGGGGGGCGCACAGACGGAACGCTCGCTCTCGGGACAGAGCGTCAACAACGGACCAGCACGGGGTGCAATCTCGTCGCTTCCCAATGGGAGCGCATTTGTGCCTGACATGTGTGGGCGTTGGCCCCACGTTGGCGTGTGCGGCTCGGTTCACCATGCGGCTGGTTCCGTGGAGCGGTGCCGTGCCGGTCCGAACCGAGGCGGGCACGAAACACCGAAGGCGCCACGAGGTGGGCCGTCTCAGGAGAGACCGACAGAAGGCTCGCAACAGCGGCATACGGCGTTCCTGCACCCGACGTGGAGGTCATCAGTCCCTGGACAGTTAGTGTCGCGATTGCTACACATGAAGGCAGATCACAGAAGGGGCTCAGATGCGTGTCCTCCTGATTTGTTGGCTGCTGCTGGTAGCGAGCGCTGGGTCCCTCGCTGCCAGCCCAGACACGGAAGTGTCGACTGCTGCGGATGACTCCCACGTTGTGGAGAGGGAGATTGCACCAGAAGCTGCGGAGCCAGAAGGTGCTGGTGTCCCATCGGTTCCGAACATCGTGGGCGGGGGCGGTGCGGACGTCGGGGAGTATCCGTTCGCTGCCGCGCTCACACGCGCCTCGACGCTTGAACCGTCGTTGGTGGATCACTACTTCTTTTGCGGTGCTGCGCTGATTCATCCTCAATGGGTCCTGACTGCCGCCCATTGCGTCGAAGGCCGGACCACGTTCTACGTGGTTGTGGGCCGTACGGACCTGCTCGACGCCGGAGGTGAACACCACGACGTCGCGGAGGTCATCACCCATCCCGACTACCCGCCGGCACCTCCACCGCCGCCACTCCCCGGAATCAGTCGTGACGTCCCCCTGCCCGTGAACGACTTCGCGCTCGTGAGGCTGTCGGAGTCATCTGGGATCGAAACGTTGGCTCTGCCGCGGGCGACGAGCGAGGCAGCGCAGCGGGTCATGGCCGTCGGATGGGGAATCTCTGAGCAATGGTGGTACGAGGACGGTGGTTACTTCGTTGGGAATCGGCCCTCGGTTCTCCAGGAGTTGGCTATGACTGTGCTCGATGACGAAACGTGTGACTGGTTTCACGGTGGCGGCATCTTCGGTTCCGACGACTATGTTGAAGAAACGATGCTCTGTGCCCGCGCTGCGGGCGACCCGATCCCCGAGGCCAACACCTGCAGCGGCGACAGCGGAGGGCCACTGATCGTCTGGGACGACGCGGACAAGCTTTGGCGACACGTTGGAGCCCTGAGTTTCGGCCCTGAGGACTGTCACAACGGTGAACCCGGAAGCGTCTTCACGCAAACCACTGCGTTCCTGCCATGGATCACCGAGATCACCGGCCTGTCGGCCCCGAGACCGTGGAGAGGTGTCTTCTCGGACGACGACGCATCAGTGTTCGAGGCGGACATCGAGTGGATGGCCGTCGAGGGGATCACGAAGGGCTGCAACCCGCCTACCAATGACCACTTCTGTCCCGATGGGGTGGTGACGCGCGGGCAAATGGCTGCGTTCCTGGTCCGCGCGCTCGGCCTGACGGACCGCCTTGATGATCCGTTTGCGGACGATGACGCTTCGATCTTCGAAGCGGACGTTGAGAGGTTGGCGGCGGCAGGGATCACGAAGGGCTGCAACCCGCCGACGAATGACCGGTTCTGTCCCGACGGCAAGGTCACGCGTGGGCAGATGGCCGCGTTCCTGGTTCGAGCTCTGGCGTATTCCGATGATGGCGGCGGTGATCTGTTCGTTGATGATGACGAGTCGATCTTCGAAGCCGACATCGACCGATTGGGCACGGCCGGGGTGACGAAGGGCTGCAATCCACCGGCGAACGACCGGTTCTGTCCTGACGGATACGTGACCCGGGGTCAGATGGCGGCGTTCTTGCACCGCGCCCTCGGCTAGCGCAGGCACGATGGAGGGGCGGTTGCGATTTCGATCAATACCGTGGCGCAGAAGTGTCAGAGCCGATCCATCGGCGAGTGCCAGATCGACGCTCTGAGACCAGAGCGCATAGGTGCTCCAATATGGGCGGGGTTGCTAGGGGTGTTGGACCGGGAACTCGGGGATCGGCGCGTCGACTCCTGCTTCGTGCGGGGTTGTGATGATGGCTTCGGCGACGCGGCCGCGGGCCCGGATGCGGTCGACGTCATCGTGGTAGAAGCGCATCTTGAGATCGACACCGTCATCGCCGAGTGCGTCGATGAACACCACTGGTGCCGGTTCGCTGTGGGCCGCGTCGAGTGCGGCAACGGCCTCAGCGGTGATGTCTTCTGCTCGGCCGATGTCCTCACCGTAGGCGACCGAGAATGCCGCGTCTGATCGTCGTTGGTCGTTGTCTGTGTGGTTGAACACGACGGAATCGAGCACGGTCGCATCTGGGATGGAGACCGTGCGGCGATCCCCCATCGCCCACGACCACGAGCGATTGGAGCTACTCGTCTGGATCTCGGTTTGGAAGAGGAAGCTCCCCCGCTCCCTTCGGTCGTCGCCTCCGCCGCAGGATTCCGCATCCCTGCTGCGCCAGCAGATCTGGGATCTGCCGAACGAACATCCGGTCGTACTCGCGCATCTCTTCCGACAAGTCCTCCCACGACACCAGATACGGGG
>JAUVNV010000211.1 GCA_030599515.1 Acidimicrobiia bacterium | reverse complement strand
TCATCATCGGGCAGGACGGCGGTAGCACCCTCTGCCAGACCCTCGACGAGTTCCCACTTGCCATCCGCCACGGCGTCACGAGAACCGAAAGTCTCGAAGTGGACGACGCCGAGGTTCGTGATGACCGCGACCGATGGAAGGATGGCGGGCATGAGCCACTTGATGTGTCCGAGCCCCCGGGATCCCACCTCGATCACCAATGCCGTCGCGTCATCCGGTGTTGTGAGAACGGTCAGAGGAACGCCGATCTCGTTGTTGTACGAACGCGGAGACACCCATGAACCCGGTATGGCCGCCGCGAGCAGATCCTTGGTCGATGTCTTGCCCGTTGAACCGGTGACCGACACCACCGGCATCCGGAGCTCGCTTCTGCGGTGCGCTGCGAGGTCACGCAAGGCGGTTGTCGTGCCCTCGACTTCGATGCGGGGCACAAGGCCGGCGTGGCTGCCTCGCTCGACGAGTGCTGCAACGGCACCGACTCCAACCGCGTCGGCGGCGAAGTCGTGTCCATCGTGCTGTTCCCCGCGGATCGCGACGAAGACCGACCCGGGTTCAACAGCACGAGAATCTGTCGAGATCGAATGAACCGGCATCGTCGGATCACCGTCGACGACTCCCCCCGTCGCGGCCGCCACCGTCGCGAGGGTCCAGTCCAGTGGGCCCGTCATGTTGCCGACCCCATGACGGCCCTCAGTTCGTCTGCCACGACTTCTCGATCGTCGAATGGCTCGCTCCGCTCCCCGATCTCCTGGTCCGCCTCATGGCCCTTCCCGAGAATGAGTACCAGATCGTCCGGCCGTGCCTCTTCGAGGGCATACCGGATGGCGGTGCGGCGATCCGACTCCTCCACAACCTCGGTCGTCTTCTCCATGCCGGACCGAACGGCCTCCATGATCGCCACCGGATCTTCGGATCGCGGATTGTCGGTGGTCAGGATCGCGATGTCGGCACGGCTCGCCGCTCGCCCCATCGCCGGACGCTTCTCCTGATCGCGATCTCCACCGGCTCCGAAGACAACGATCACACGCCCTCCGGACATCCGGAGTGCGCTGTCGATGACGGCGTCGATGGCATCCGGGGTGTGGGCGTAGTCAACGATCACTCCGAAGTCTTGACCCGCTTCGATCCGTTCGAATCGGCCCGGGATGGATCCGATGGACGACAGACCTCGGGAGATCGAACCGTCGTCGATGCCGAGGTCGAGGGCGACGGCGGCGGCCACCATCGCATTCTCGACGTTGAATCGTCCCGGGATCGGCAGTTCGACCGGGATCTCACGACCGTCGGTGATGATCAGGAACGAGGAACGGGCGATCGACTCTGCGATCGGCGACGCCCTGACGTCGGCATCGCGATCGAGCGCCACCGTTGTCACCGGCACGTCGGTGGCGGCAGCGATCCTCCGACCCGGTCCGCCGTCGACGGCGATCACCGCGTGGTCTGTTCGCTCGGCCACGAACAGGGAAGCCTTCGCGTTGAAGTACGCCTCCATGTCGCCGTGGAAATCGAGATGATCCTGCATCAGGTTCGTGAATGCCACGATCCGGAAGTGGATGCCATCGACCCGGTGCAGGCTGAGTGCATGGCTGGAGACCTCGATCGCTGCCACGTCGACGCCGGCGTCAACCATCTCTGAGAGAAGCCGCTGCAGGTCGGATGACTCCGGTGTCGTTCTTGCCACGGCTCGCCCGGAATCACCGATCCTCGCACCAACGGTTCCGACGATGCCTGCGGTGTGCCCAGCCGCTACCACGATCTGCTCGAGCATGTGCGTGACCGTTGTCTTGCCGTTCGTCCCGGTTACTCCAACCACGGGAATCCGGAGAGAGGGATCTCCGTACACGGCTGCCGCCGCCCAGGGCAGAGCGGCCCGGGCATCGGACACCACGATCCGGCTCGGTCCATTGGTGCCGCGTTCGACGACAACCGCTGCGGCTCCGGCGGCGATCGCTCGATCCACGTAGTCGTGACCGTCGTGCAGTTCGCCTCGGATCGCGACGAAGAGGTCACCGGGACCCACGAGGCGCGAATCGTGGGTCACACCTGTGATGAACCCATCCGCACCTTCGAGTCGTCCCCCACCGGGGAGGCGACCGACGAGATCGGAGAGGAGGATCGGATCAGCCATCGCCGTCATGCGTGGGAGACACACCGAGCTGGTGGAGCGCCGACTCTGCGATCTCGGCGAAGATCGGTGCGGCGGACGTTCCGCCGAAGCTCATGTCGTAGCGGCCACCGTCGATGGTCCCGCTCGGTGCATCGAGGACGACCGCGACCACGATCTCGGGATCGTCGATCGGAGCGATCCCGATGAACCAGGCGATCGTCTCCGTTTCGCTGTACTTCCCGGTCTCGACGATGAACTTGTTGGACGTTCCGGTCTTTCCTCCGACCGGGAACTCGTCGATGTTCGCGCGAAAGCCGGTGCCATCCTGAACGACCCGGCGCAACATGGTTCGCATCGTGCGCGCCGTCTCGGCGGAGATAACCTGATGACGCCGCGGCTCGGTGATCGTTCGCTCTCCATCCGACGCGATGATCTCCATGACAACGTGCGGTTCGACCCATTCGCCGTCGTTGGCCATCGTCGCATAGACGGCAGCCATCTGGAGCGGAGTCGCGCCGATACCGTAGCCGATCGCCGCCGAAGTACCGGCCGTCTCGGCGTACCACTCGGTCACGTGGTCGAGGCGTCCACTCGACTCTCCTGCGAAGTCGATCGAGGCAGGACGACCGAGGCCGAACGCGTCGAGGTACCGGTAGTGCGCCTCGTTCCCGAGCTGGCGCTGGATCTTGATGGTGCCCACGTTCGACGATTTGGCAACGATGTCTGCAACTGTCATGACGGGTGGGTTGTAGCCGTGGTCGGTGTAGGTCTCTTCCCCCACGTTGAGCTCCTGCGGGGTCTCGAACGGTGTGTCGGGGCGGACGACGCCCTCCTCGAGGGCTGCGGCAACGGTGACGACCTTGAGGGTAGAGCCTGGTTCGTATACATCGGTGATAGCGCGGTTGCGGAGCGTCGAAGGGTCGAGCGCCGATCGATCGGAACCGTCGAAGCCTGGAAGTGACACCATGGCCAGGATCTCACCGTTCGCAACGTCCAGGACGATGACGGAACCACCGAGGGCTCCCGAACGGTCGATCCCAGATTGGAGCGAGGACTCGGCGGTGTACTGAATCTCGCGGTCCAGCGTGAGCACGACATCGGAGCCGGAAACGGAAGGCTCGAGGAGGAACTCTGCCTGTGGGATCGCTCGGCCGGCCTGATCACGCTCGACGACTCGCTTGCCCGGGCGTCCGCCCAGCTCGGTGTCCATCACCGCTTCGATTCCCTCGATGCCGGCTCCATCGTCGAGCCGCGTCAGCCCGATGACCGGAGCGGCGAGAGCGCCCGAGGGATAGATCCGCACCGGTTCCTCGCGGAAAGAGAATCCGACCAGATCGGCCGCCTCGATCGCTTCGGTCGCCGCATCGACCATGTCGCTCTCGAGTCTGCGAGCTACGTACGTGAATCTCCCGTCACCCTCGAGTCGCTGGATCAGTTCGACGTAGTCGACGCCGACGATCGGAGCGAGTATCGCGGCAGCTTCCACGGGTGCTTCGACAAGGCTCGGATCGGCGACCAGGGCCTTCACGTGAACGGTGACCGCCAGTTCGATACCGTCCCGGTCGTAGATGGTTCCCCGTTTCGCCGGAATCGTCTCGTGGCGAACACGCTGATCGAATCCGCGCTGAGTGAGTACGGCGGCGTCGACGCCCTGGACCTGGAAGAGGCGGTATCCGATGCCCACCCAGGCGAGAACGAAGACAAGCCCGACGGTGATCAGCCGAAGGTCGACGAAGTGGAACTTCGTTCGTGTCATCTCAGACCACCCTCAGCGTTTCTCGACGGTCCGTCGCGTGGCCGCCAGCATTCGGCCTGCGCATCGTTCCCCTCCTTCGACCCTCATGGCTGCTCCACAAACAACGCTCTCAGATCCATCCATCGATCCTCTGGGCCGCCGACCGCGTTCGCCATGCCGGAGATCTCGATCGTCTGACGATCCTCCGGGTAGACGAGCCCGAGAGCGGCGGCCCGTTGTGTGATCAGTTCGGGCGCCTGGAGCCGCGCGTAGTCGACGCGCAGGTCCCAATGGCGGTCCTGTTCGCCCGCGATCTCCCGGTCGAGTCGCTGGAGCTCGAATGCGGTCCGGTCGAGGGAGATTCGCGAGTAGGTGACGGCGAAGAACGCCAGGATGACCGCGATCGTGAATATCAGGAGCGGCCGAACGACCGGACGTCTCCGTGCCCGGGAACGGGCGCCGACGTGACGAACCGTCGACCGCGGAAGCGCACCGGCCGTCATGCCGGAACCTTCCCGGCCACACGCATGATCGCGCTCCTCGCACGGGGGTTCCCTGCGATCTCTTCAGCCGAGGGTCGGAATCGCCCGAGGTCTTCGAGTTCCCGGCTGCGCCCGCATCCGCAAACGGGGAGGTCCGGTGGACACACACAACCGGTCGTGCCGTCGGCGATTCGT
>JAUVNV010000214.1 GCA_030599515.1 Acidimicrobiia bacterium | reverse complement strand
TCGGGAGGAACCGTGATCGCTGCTTCATCGGCTTCGATCGAATCGAGTTCGGCCCCGTGCTCGGAGCGCATCTCCTCTTCGGTCAGGTATCCGTTCAGCATCGATCGATTGAAGTGGCGAATGTGGACGAAGTAGGCGTGCCACACCAGGATTGCGAGAACTGCGAGGATCGCCTCCCCGCCGTGAGCGGCCTTTGCCGCAGGAATGAATTCCCCGGGAAAGATCGTCGTTGTTGCGATCGGGTTCCACATCATGAGACCCGTCACGGCCATGAGAACCGTGCCCCAGATGATCGACCAGTACTCCAGCTTCTCCGTGAACGTGAACTTCCCTTCAGGCGGCGGACTGCTCCGGCGACCGAAGTTGAATGAAACCCAGCCCACGATGGCGCGGCCGTCATCGAGCCCCGGGAGCATCTCACCGCCGATCCGCTTCACGTAGAAGCGGTACCCGGCCGTGCCCAGGTGATACGCAATCGCGAACAGCGCCATAACGCCGAATGACCGGTGGATGTACCGCGTGTTGTTGATGCCGCCAAGCGTGGCGATGATGGACCGTGGAAACGCCAATTCCGCACCGAACTGCACGAGACCGGTGATGGCGAGTCCCGTGAACGCGACGACCTGAACCCAGTGCTCGAGGCGATCCGACAGTGTGAACCTCTGGTACCGGGTGGGTTGAACCTGCGCTGACGTGTCAACCATGCCGGACTTCCCTTCGTCTCCGCATGCGCCCGCGGACATCGACCGCGACGTAGATCAGCATCCCGCCGATGACGACTGGGATGAGGATCTGATAGAACAGCCGCACGATGAAGACGGTCGGCCACTCGTCGGGGGATGCCCAGTAGTGGCTCATCCACGCTGCAGGGAAACTGGTATCCGCGTCCGGGTGGCAGTGTTGACAGGTCACCAGGAGGTTCTCCTTGGCCACCGTACTCATGGAATCGTCGGCCGGCCGGATGTCGTGGACACCGTGGCAGGAGACGCAGACCGGGGCGTTGGTGTCCTGATCCGGTGTGATCTCCTGGAAGAGCGTGATCGTCCTGCCGTGGAAATCCGCCACGTATGTATCGAACACGTCAGTCCTGATCCCGTACTCGGCCATCAGCTCCTCGTCTGCGTGGCACTCGGCGCAGACCTGCGGAGAGAAGAGGTGGAACGTGCTGTGAGTAGGCCCATCGATGTCGTGGACGCCGTGGCAGTCGGTACACGTCGGAACATCCGGATTTCCCTCCGTCAAGGCTCCGCCGTGGACGCTCTCGGCGTACCGGTCATAGATCTCGGCATGGCACGTCCGGCACGTATTGGGGATATCGGCATGGCTGATCGGAGGATCCGTCGTGTAGTGCGGATCGTGGCAGTCCGAGCAGACGGCCGCATCGGTGTTCCCCTCCTCTCTGGCCTGTGCGTGAACGCTGTCCTCGATGACTGCCTGCTCGCGATGGCACACCGTGCACTCCTCTGATCCCGCAATCGCGAACTCGCGAGTGTCGGCGAAGGTCGGGAAATCGTGGGGAGTGGCAGTGATATCCGAGTGGCACTGGACGCACTGCATCTGCCAGAAAGCGTGCACCGAGTCGTTCCAGCGGTCCTCGTCGATTCCGAGGTCGAGGATCTCTCCCGAGGGGAACTCCATTGAGGGGCCGGGATCGGCGTGGCAGGTCAGACACGCATCGTTGTCCCACTCCGCAGCAGCTTGCGCATCGGCCTGTCCCGCGCCAACCACTCCCAGTGCGAGCAGCACGACAAGAAAGAAAAGGAGAGTCTCGGCCTTTCGAATCACCGTCGTCCCTTCGAGTCGGTCATGCAGTTCTGCGGTTGAACCGTGCCCCATGGGAGTTCGAACACGTCGGTTCTTCCCTGCCAGTCTGTCCCATCACACGGCAGGTCACGACGAGCTACTAGGGCCCAACTGCCCTATTGTCGACGCCAATGGACCCATCGACACCGAACAAGCAACCGTGCGGCTCCCACATGGGCACGGGGCAAGACCAACGCTCCGTGCGGCATCCCCTGAGTGAAATCATCATCCGGTGTGTCGCGCGGATGGCCGGCGTCGCCTCCCCCCAAAGGCGAACAGCCACCCAATTTGCGAAACAGATGTCGAACAGTGGGAATACCCCTAGGGGTATTAAGGTTCATCTACAGAGTTCAAGCGCGAAACGGAGTTCAAACACATGTCGACCATCAATTTGACCAAAGACACGTTCGAGAAGACCATCCTCGACGGCGACATCGTCCTCGTCGATTTCTGGGCCGAGTGGTGCGGTCCGTGCAAGATGTTCGGCCCCACCTACGAGAAGGTCTCCGAGCAGTACCCCAACATCACGTTCGCCAAGGTCGACACCGAGGCAGAGCCTGAGCTCGCCGGGTACTTCCAGATCCGATCGATCCCGACGCTCATGGCGTTCAAGGAGCAGATCGGTGTCTTCTCCCAGCCCGGTGCGCTCCCCGAGGACGCCCTCACCGACCTCATCGGTCAGATCGAGGGCCTCGATATGGACGCCGTCCGCAAGGAGATCGAGGACGAAGCGGACGAGCACGAAGGTCATGACCACGCTGATCACGAGCACGAGCACGCGAGCACGTAGTCGAACTTCAACCAGGAACAACGAATCGGCCCGGGCAGTGCCCGGGCCGTTTCGCGTGTGGAGACACAATCAGCCCCGTCACTCGTATGACATATCGTGATACAATCGGTGCATGACTGTTCCGATCTCTGTACGGCTCGACGCCAACGCTCTGCATGCACTCGATCAACTCGAGGCAGCCGGCATGACACGATCGCAGGCGATACGAACCGCGCTCGTCGAAGCGGCGTCTCGACGCAACAGCATGGAAGCGCTCGCCGCCGAGGTGGCATCCCTCGAGGCAGACGAGGACGACCGGGCCGAGATGCTCGCCGTTGCGGACTTCATGGAGACTCTCCGTGCGCCGGGGTGACGTCTTCGCCCTTCGTCTCCCCGAGGGGATGGGCCACGAGCAACAGGGACGGCGCCTCGGCGTAGTCGTGCAGTCCGACGCATTCCTCCCCCGGTCCGTTGTGCTCGTTGCGCCCACCTCGACGGGCGCTCGACCGGCGTCATTCCGTCCCGAGATCGATGTCGACGGCGTCTCGACACGCGTACTCGTCGAACAGGTGGGGGCCGTCGACACGGGCAGACTCGGAGATCTCGCCGGGCGTCTCACCCCCGAGGAACAGTGGGGCGTCGACGCCGCCCTCCTCACCGTCCTCGGCCTGCGATAGTGCGGCACGACTCACGGACCGATTCCACCGTCGGCAGTCGGCAGTCCGTAGTCCGTAGTCGGTGAAGAGTCCTGCCCGTAGCTCGCAGCTCGGGTCTTTCTACTCTCTACTTTCTACTTGCAGCTTGCTACTGATTGACCAGATCCGCGATCAGCCGTTGCGCCTCATCCAGGTGGCGACGTTCGACCATCACGTTGAGGCGGTAGGCGCCGACCATGCCGGGTTCGGTGATCACCGAAGCCGGGATGTTGGCTTCGACCAGACGACCCCATGCCTCATCGGCCACGTCACGCTCGGTGAACAGTGCGGCCGCGACCAGGTCATCGGGTTTCGCCATCATCCTTCTGCCCCTCCGGTGAAGTTCCACGATGCGAGATGCATCGTCGGTACGTACATGATGCCGGGGTCGAACTCCGAGTCGGCGAAGCGGGCGTCGTTCCCAAGACCCAGGATCTTGCCTTTGCCCAGCGCATCGACGAACGACTGCGTGAACCGCATGTTGGTCACGGCATCGGTGATCCGGCCGTTCTCGATCATGAACGTCCCGTTCCTCGTGAGTCCGGTGACGACCATCGTCTTGGGATCGAGGATGCGGCAGTAGTTGAACGTCGACACGTAGATCCCGCGCTCGACGCCCGCGATGAGATCCTCTTGCGTTCGGTTTCCGCCACCTACGAAGACATTGGTCGGAACGGGTCCCCATCCCTCGGATCCGGGGATGTTGTTCCCCGTCGAAGCGACGCCGAGTTTCTTCGCCGTCTTGCGGTTGTGGGCGACACCGTTGGTCACACCGTCGCTGACGAGATCGAGACGCCCCTTCGGCGTCCCTTCGGTGTCGAACGGGATGCCCATCGCTCGCGGATCGGTGACGTCGTCCCACATCTGGAGCCGCTCATCGAACTGCTGCGAGCCGAGGTCGACGAACGACTGTCCCTCGGAGAGCATCTTCCCATTGAACCCGTAGAAGCCGAGGAACACCGCAAGCGTCCCGACGGCCTCGGGCGCCAGAACAACTTCGTACTCCCCGGGCTTGGCGTCGAAGGGAGTTGCCGAATCGATGGCGCGCCGTGCCGCTAGCGCACCAACTGCGGCACCGTCCAGGTCTCCGATCGCCACCGAGGCGGCGTGGCCGCAGCCGGCCGAGGTCCCGGTCTGGTGGATCCCGTCGATGATCGCCGACGTGTTGCGTCCGGAGACGGCGTGACC